>NZ_JAGQBY010000008.1:0-36145 GCF_024345875.1 Synechococcus sp. EJ6-Ellesmere | reverse complement strand
CGGCGGCGGGGCCCGCCGATCGAACGCAGCTTCAGCCTCGGCCTGCTGGCCATGCTCGGCAGCGCGCTGCTGGGGCTGAGTGTGCTGCTGCAGCGCCAGGCGGGCAGCGGCTGGGCGGCACTGCTCACGGCTGCAAGCCTGCACACCCTGCTGGCGCAGGTGTTGGTCACGGCCCTGCTGGCACCGATGATCTGTTCGTTGCTGCTGTTGCTCTGGCGACGGCACAGTGCCAGCGCGCGGGGGTGATGGGATGACGAAACCGGTGCTGGATCGGCCCTTCAATCCCGGGCGCCGCTGGAGCCGGCGTGAGCTGATGGGCAGCGCCCTGCTCGCGTTGCTGGCCGGCTGCGGGGTCCGTCGCCCCAGCGGACCGGAGCTGCAGTTCTGGACCCTTGATCTGGCCCCCAAGTTCAATGACTACCTGCGTGGGGTGATCGCCGCCTGGGAACGGGAGAATCCTGGCCTCAAAGTGCGCTGGACCGATGTGCCCTGGGGGTCGGTGGAGCGCAAGCTGCTGGCGGCGGTGTTCGCCCGCACGGCGCCGGATGTGGTGAACCTGAACCCGCTGTTCGCGGCCAACCTCGCCAGCAAGGGAGGGCTGATGGATCTGGATCCGCTCCTGCCCCCGGATGCCGCTGCCACCTACCTGCCCCTGATCTGGCAGGCCAGCCGCCAGGACGGCGGGCAGTTCGCCATTCCCTGGTACCTCACGGCGCGGATCTCCCTGAGCAACAGCGACCTGCTCACCCGGGCGGGTTACAGCCAGCCGCCCAGCCGCTGGGAGGAGGTGCCGGCCTTCGCCGAGGCGGTCAGGCGCCGCACCGGCAAATACGCCCTGTTCGTCACGGTGGTGCCCGACGATTCCGCCGAGCTGCTGGAGTCGATGGTGCAGATGGGGGTGACCCTGCAGGATCAGCGCCAGCGCGCCGCTTTCAACTCCCCGGCGGGTCGCCGGGCCTTCGCCTTCTGGAGCGACCTCTACCGGCGGGGCCTGCTGCCGCGGGAGGTGGTGAGCCAGGGCTACCGCCGGGCCGTGGAGCTCTACCAGAGTGGTGAACTGGCCCTGCTCTCCAGCGGCGCCGAGTTCCTGCGCAGCATTCAGACCAATGCCCCCGGCATTGCCGCCGTCACCCGGCCGGGGCCGCCGCTGACGGGCCCCGACGGGCTGGCGAACGTGGCGGTGATGAACCTGGCCGTCTCTCGCCAGAGCACCAAAGCGAAGCAGGCGCTCAGTTTTGCCCTCTACCTCACCAATGCCGCCAACCAGGCCCGCTTTGCCGAGGAAGCCCGGGTGCTGCCTTCGGCGCGGCAGGCCCTGAAGAGCATCGAGCAGGGATTGCGCCAGCAGACGCCCGCCGATGCCCAGGAGCGGCTGGTGCGGCAGGCGCGACTGCAGTCGGTGGAGACCCTCGGCCGGGCGCGGGTGCTGGTGCCCGCCACCCCCGGGGTGAAGAGGTTGCAGGCGATTCTTTACCGCCAGCTGCAGCGGGCGATGCTTGGCCAGATCGAGAGTGATCAGGCGCTGGCGGAAGCGGAGCGCGACTGGAACGTGTATGCCGAAGCCCGCTGGCCCTGACTGGGCGCCCCTCCAGACTTCATGAATAAATCATTAAGTCTTGACTGAGTCCCCGCGCAGAGGCTGAGCGTTGGTCGCTCTGTAACAGCCCCACAAGGTAGGGTTGCTTTTCTTCATGACTGGACTCCGATGCCCCTGGAAGCGGATCCCCAGCAGCTGCAGGGTGTGTCTTCCCCGGAGTCTTCGTCAGAACCCTGCGCCACCGTGCTGGTGGTCGACGACGAAGCCACCGTGCGCCGTGTGCTGGTGATGCGCCTGCAGCTGGCCGGCTACCGGGTGGTCTGCGCCGAGGACGGTGAGCAGGCCCTTTCCCTCTTCCACGACGAGCAGCCCGACCTGGTGGTGCTCGATGTGATGCTGCCCAAGCTGGATGGCTTCGCTGTCTGCCGCAGGCTGCGTGCTGAATCCTGCGTGCCGATCATCTTTCTCTCGGCACTTGATGCCATTGCCGAGCGGGTGGCCGGCCTGGATCTCGGCGCCGACGACTACCTGCCCAAGCCGTTCAGCCCCAAGGAGCTCGAGGCCCGCATCGCCACCATCCTGCGGCGGGTGGGCAGGGGCTCCGCAGCAGCCGAACCCCGCGATGTGCCTGCTGGGCAGGGGGTGTTGCGGGTGGGGGATCTGGTCGTCGACACCAACCGCCGCCAGGTCACCCGCGAGGGTGAGCGTATCGGCCTCACCTACACCGAATTCAGCCTGCTGGAGCTGCTCTTCCGTGACCCCGGCCGGGTTGTGCCGCGGGCCGAGATCCTCGAGCAGCTCTGGGGCTATCCCCCCCGCCGTGCCGCCGACCTGCGCGTGGTCGATGTCTATGTGGCCCGCCTGCGCGGCAAGCTCGAGCCCGATCCGCGCAACCCCGAGCTGATCCTCACGGTGCGAGGCACCGGCTATGCCTCCCAGCGGATGGCCGAGGCGGCCGTTGCGGCCACGGCCTGAGACACGGCCTGAAGCCCTCGGTCCTTCAGGATGGGTCTCCTGTCTGAGATCTGTCCCCTTGCCGGAGACGCGCTTCAACCGCCTGGAGCAGGCCCGACTGGAGAAGGCTGAGGTCCTCAGGGGCCTGGGCCAGGGACCCTATGGCCTGCGCTTCGACCCCAGCCACCGCCACGCTGAGCTGCAGCGTCTGCATGCCGATCTGGCCAACGGTCAGGAGCGGGATGAGCGGGTTTCGGTGGCCGGGCGGGTGATGACCCGCCGGGTGATGGGCAAGCTGGCCTTCTTCACCCTGCTCGATGAGACCGGCCCGATCCAGCTGTTCATCGAGAAGGCCACCCTGGCGGCGGCCCTGCCGGATCAGCCCGAGGCCTTCACCCAGCTCACCACCCTGGTGGACGCCGGCGACTGGATCGGAGTGAGCGGAAGTCTGCGCCGCACCGACCGGGGCGAGCTCTCGGTGAAGGTGACCGGCTGGCAGATGCTGACCAAGGCCCTGCAGCCACTCCCCGACAAGTGGCACGGCCTGGCGGACGTGGAGAAGCGTTACCGCCAGCGCTACCTCGATCTGGTGGTCTCCCCCCAGACCCGCGAGACCTTCCGCCGCCGGGCCCTGCTGGTGAGCGGCATCCGCCGCTGGCTGGATGAGCGCCAGTTCCTGGAGATCGAAACGCCGGTCCTCAACGCCGAGGCCGGTGGCGCCGACGCCCGGCCCTTCACCACCCACCACAACACCCTCGATCTGCCCCTGGTGCTGCGGATCGCCACCGAACTGCACCTCAAGCGCCTGGTGGTGGGCGGTTTCGAGCGGGTCTACGAACTGGGCCGCATCTTCCGCAACGAAGGGGTGAGCACGCGCCACAACCCTGAGTTCACCACGGTCGAGATCTATCAGGCCTACGCCGATTACACCGACATGATGGTGCTCACCGAGGAGCTGATCGCCTCGGTCTGCCAGCAGGTGTGCGGCACCACGGCCATCGAGTATCAGGGCACCGCCATCGACCTGACCCCCCCCTGGCGGCGGGCCACCATGCATGAGCTGGTGGAGCTGGCCACGGGCCTGGATTTCAACGGCTTCAGCAGCCGCGAGCAGGCCGCTGCCGCCATGGCCGCCGCGGGCCTGGAGGTGCCTGAGGCGGCCGACAGCGTGGGTCGACTGCTCAACGAAGCCTTCGAGCAACGGGTGGAGGACTCGCTGATTCAGCCCACCTTCGTGACCGACTACCCGGTGGAGAACTCCCCCCTCGCCCGCGCTCACCGCAGCAAGCCCGGGCTGGTCGAGCGCTTCGAGCTGTTCATCGTGGGCCGTGAAACCGCCAACGCCTTCAGTGAGTTGATTGATCCGATCGACCAGCGCCGGCGGCTGGAAGCCCAGCAGGAGCGCCGTGCGGCGGGTGATCTGGAGGCCCATGGGGTCGACGAAGACTTCCTCCATGCCCTCGAAGTGGGCATGCCCCCCACCGGCGGACTGGGCATCGGCATCGATCGGCTGGCGATGCTGCTCACCGACAGCCCGAGCATCCGCGACGTGATCGCTTTCCCCCTGCTACGGCCGGAAGCGGTGCCGCCGGTGGGCTGAACCGGCGCAATGAGATAATTAACCGTACTCGGACTATCCCCCAGCCCATGAGCGGTGAGCGCGTCGGTTTCCGCTTCAAACACGCGGATGCGGTGGTCAAGCGCAATCCTCAGGGTCGCTCCCGCCGGGGCTGGGTGATGGAGCCTGTTGAGCAGACCACCAGCCGTGGCACCAAGATGCCCGCTTACCGCATCCGCTGGCGCGACAGTGAGCGGCCCGAGATCGTCCTGCAGCACATGCTGATCGCCGATCCCGATCCCACTCCTCCTCCAGAAGGGGTGAGCCTGGAGCCCCCCGCTCCGAAGAAGTAAGCCTGCTCCAACGACCGGCCGCCCCCTTCAGCCCAGCTGTTCAGCTCCAGCCCCTCAGGCGGTACACGAGCAGGCCGAGGTGCTCCTTGATGGCGAGGCTGCTCAGCAGCAGTGAGCCGGCGTCGGGCCAGAGCGACAGCAGCACCGATCCGGCGGTGGGCCTGCCGAGCTGATCACGGGCCGGCAGCAGGTAGTCGCAGGCCACCGGCACCACCTGGAGCCCGCTCTGGCGGCGGAAGCTGGCCAGGGCCCTGGGCATGTGCAGGGCGCTGGTCACCAGCAGCACCGTGCTCCAGCCGCGGGATTGGCCGATCCGCCGCAGATCCCTCGCCTCCTCGGCGGTGGTCCTGGCCTGATCACTGACCAGAAGGCGATCCGCCGGGACACCCAGCTCCAGCGCCAGGCTGCGGGCGCTGATGGCTTCAGCTGGGGCGGGATCCCCGCCGCTGAAGCTCACCCGGCCTCCGCTCAGCAGCAGCAGGGGCGCCCGCTGGTCCCGCAGCAGCCGGATCCCGCTCAGCAGCCGGTCGCCAGCCTCGTTCACCTCCACTCCGGCCCTGGGGGGCAACGCCGCCCGCAGGCCTCCGCCCAGCACCACGATGGCGTCGCCCCGGGGTACGGGCGCGGGCGTCAGGCGGGCACTGCGGGCCTCCAGCCCCCAGACCAGTTCCCTGGCGGTGAGCGGCATGGCGCTGATCCAGAGCATGGCCAGGCCAAGGCCCCCCAGGGGGCCGCTCCAGCGGCGCCGCGGCCCCACCAGCAGGCCGGCCAGAGCCAGCAGCAGGCCCAGGCTCAGCGGATAGAGCAGTTGCGGCAGCAATTTCGAGAGCAGAAAGCCCATGGGAGGGAGCTCCTGCTCAGGGGCCGGCGGGCCGGGAGCGGCGCCGCAGCTCCTCCAGCTCCTGGCGCGACTCGAAATCGGCCCAGGCGCGCTCCAGGTCGGGACCGGTCGCTGGGTCGCCCACTGGTTCTCTGGCGGGCTTGCCGGAGGGCTTGGGGCGGGCCTGCTGTCGCTGCTCCAGCTCCTGCAACTCCTGCTCCACCCGGGCGAATTCCTTGCCCAGCTCCCCCAGCAGCTGCCAGCGGTCGCGCCCCTGGCCCATCAGCTGACCCTGATGGGCCTCGGCCCGTCCAGCCAGCTCCTGGGCACCGGCGGCCCTCGCCCGCCGCACCCGCTCCTGCCACTGGGTGATCTCGCCGGCGATCTGCAGCAAGGCCTGGCGCAGCTGCTCGGCCTGGGCCTGGATCTGCAGGCGCCGCCGGCGCAGGCGACGTTGGCGCTCCAGCAGCTCCTCCAGCTCCAGCAGCTCCTGCTGGCCTGGATGGCTGCCGAGGAAGGCCTC
The DNA here is from genome assembly GCF_024345875.1 of Synechococcus sp. EJ6-Ellesmere. Taxonomy (NCBI): domain Bacteria; kingdom Bacillati; phylum Cyanobacteriota; class Cyanophyceae; order Synechococcales; family Synechococcaceae; genus Synechococcus; species Synechococcus sp. EJ6-Ellesmere. The sequence continues at coordinate 30,400 of NZ_JAGQBY010000008.1, read as the reverse complement.
CAGCTGCTGCTCCAGCTGCGACTCCAACTGCTCGAACCAGCTGCTGCTCATGGGCGTGTCACGGTCAAAGGAGGGTTCACTCCGGGGCACGGGTGATCAGGGGGGCTTCGATCTCTTCCTCCAGGGGCGTGATCGCCGCTTCGCGGGAGCGCAGCAGCAGCTGGGTGAGGCGGGCGATGGCCCCTTCGCCGAGATCCCGTTCACCGATGCGATCGAAAGCCTCGCGGTAGAGCTGCTCCAGTTGCTCAATCAGGCCTTCGCGGGTCTCGCGCATCGCCCGACGCTGGTCGTCCCTGCTCATCGCCGGTCTTCTCGCTGCTGATCAGATGCTGAGTCTGCCTGGTTCGGCACCTGATGCCGCTGGTTGCAGCAGGTGCAGGCTGAAGCTGCCGTCGTCGGCGCCCCAGCGCTCCAGGGAGCGCCAACCCGCCGCCGCCGCCAGGGCGGTGAAAGCCTCCGGGCTGTACTTATGGCTGTACTCGGTGATCAGGGCTTCGCCGGCGGCGAACCGCCAGCGTGTTCCATCGAGGCTCACCTGCTGGTCCCGCTCGCTCACCAGGGCCATGGCGATGCGGGAGTCCTGTGCCTGCCAGTGGGCCTCATAGCGGAAGCTGCCGGGATCGAAGCTGCCCGCGAGCTCCCGGTTGAGCCGCACCAGCAGGTTGCGGGCGAAGGCGGCGGAGTGGCCGGCCCGGTCGTTGTAGGCCGCTTCCAGCGCCGCCGCCGAGCGCGGCTGGTCGATGCCGATCAGCAGCCGCCCATCGCTCCCCAGCAGGCGTGCGAACTGGCCCAGCAGGGTCACGGCTTCGTCGGGATCGAAGTTGCCCAGGGAGCTGCCGGGGTAGAAGCCGAGCCGCCGCTGCCCCGCCAGCAGGGGCTGCTCCGGCAGCTGCTGGAGCTGGCTGTAGTCGCAGCAGATGCCCAGCACCGGGATGCTGGGGTGGCGTTGCTGCAGGTTGCGGCAGGCCTGCTGCAGATGCTCGGCGCTGATGTCGAGGGCCACGTAGGCCGGCGGGGCCAGGGCCTCCAGCAGCGGCGAGACCTTGCGGGCGCTGCCGGCGCCGAACTCCACCAGCACACCCTCGCCCATGGCCGCGGCCATGGCGGGGGCATGGCGGCTGAGCAGGGCGGTTTCAGTGCGGGTGAGGCCGTATTCCGGTTGTTCGCAGATGGCGTCGAACAGGCGGGAGCCCTCGTTGTCGTAGAGAAACCAGGCCGGGAGCTGCTTGGGTGTGCGGCTCAGCCCCTCGATCACCAGCCGGGCCATGTCGGCCGGGGCTGGATGCAGATCGAGCATGGTGATGGCAGGGTCCGGCGACCGCGGTGCCGCTGGTGTCGCCAGCCGGGGCCTGAGGCCGGACTGGCTGCTCATCGCCGCTCCTGGGCCAGGCGGAGGCCGCTGGCCATCCAGCGGCTGGCGGGCGGGAAGAAGTTGCGGTAGCTGAGGCGGCTGTGACCGGGCGGGGTGAAGTCGCTGCCGCCGCGCAGCACCATCTGGGAACTCATGAATTTGCCGTTGTATTCACCCACTGCGCCGGCGGCCGGCGTGAAGCCCGGATAGGGACGGTAGGCGCTGGCGGTCCACTGCCACACCTGACCCTCCAGCTCCCGCAAAGCGGGGTGGCCGCCCCGGGCCGCGGATTCCCACTCGGCTTCCGTGGGCAGGCGGGCTCCGGCCCAGCGGGCGTAGGCGTCGGCCTCGAACCAGCTCAGATGCCGCACCGGCGCCTCCGGACGCAGGGGCCGCCTCCCTTCCAGGCTGAACTCCCAGTTCCAGCCGTCGTGTTCAGAGCCGCGCCAGTAGCGGGGCGCCCGCCAGCCGCGCTCCTGCACCAGGGCCCAGCCTTCGCTCATCCACAGCTCCGGCCGGCGGTACCCCCCTGCGGCAATGAAGGCCGCGAATTCGCCATTGCGCACCAGCCGGCTGGCAATCGCATGGGGCTCCAGCCAGTGACGGTGACGTGGCGCCTCGTTGTCGAAGTGGAAGCCGCCCTCGGGGCCCGCGCCGATCTCCACCAGGCCGCCCGGATGCTCGATCCACTCCAGCGGCTCCGCCGCTTCGCCGGGGAGCCCGGCCGGCTGGCGGTAGGCGGGCTCCAGGGGGTTACGGCTGAAGCCGTCGAGCAGATCCATCAGCAGCAGCTCCTGGTGCTGCTGTTCGTGCTGCAGCCCCAGCTCCAGCAGCTCCAGCACAGGCTCCGCCGTGGCCTGGGGTTGCCGGACCAGCCGCTCCAGCAGATCCTTCAGTCCGGCATCCACCCGCCGCCGCCAGGCCATCACCTCACGCATCGGTGGACGGGAGAGCAGGCCCCGCTGGGGGCGGGGGTGGCGCTCGCCGATCGCGTCGTAATAGGAATTGAACAGAAAGCCCCAGCGGCTGTCGGCGGGCTCATAGCCGGGCAAGTGGGGTTGGAGCAGGAAGGTCTCGAAGAACCAGGTGGTGTGGCCGAGATGCCACTTGGGCGGGCTGGCGTCGGCCATGCCCTGCAGGCAGAGGTCTTCAGGCTCCAGATCGGCCACCAGCTCTTCGCTGCGGCGGCGGATCGTCCCCAGCCGCTCCAGCAGGGCCGCGCTTGGAGCCGCGGAAGCCATGGCATGGGAAGCGAGCTGGGGTGGAGCCTAGTGGGGATCGGCGGTCGCGGCTGACCCCCTTACGATCGGCCACAGACCACCGTTGCGACAAAGCCGCCGCCATGGGCATCCGCCAGGGATCCTGCACCCAGGCAGGCATCAGCCAGGGTTTTGTTGAAGCCGTCGGCAACACCCCCCTGATTCGTCTGCGCCTGCTCAGCGATCTGACCGGCTGCGAGATCCTCGGCAAGGCGGAGTTCATGAACCCCGGGGGCTCCGTCAAAGACCGCGCTGCCCTCGGCATCCTGCTGGAAGCGGAGGAGTCGGGAGCTCTGCAACCGGGCGGCACCGTGGTCGAAGGCACGGCCGGCAACACCGGCATCGGCCTCACCCACCTCTGCAATGCCCGCGGCTACCGCAGCTTGATCGTCATCCCCGACACCCAGTCGGCTGAGAAGATCGGGCTGCTGCGCAGCCTTGGCGCGGAGGTGCGCACCGTCCCGGCGGTGCCCTACCGCGACCCCAACAACTACGTGAAGCTCTCGGGCCGCATCGCCGCCGAAATCCCGGGTGCCATCTGGGCCAATCAGTTCGACAACCTGGCCAACCGCCGCGCCCACTACGCCAGCACCGGCCCTGAGATCTGGGAGCAGACCGGCGGCCGCATCGACGCCTGGGTGTCGGCCACCGGCACCGGCGGCACCTATGCCGGCGTGGCCCTGTTCCTGAAGGAGCGCTCCGAGCGGGTGCGCTGCGTGCTGGCCGATCCCCACGGCAGCGCCCTCCATGCCTGGGCCACCGGCGCCGGGCTGAAGGCCGAGGGCAGCTCGATCACCGAGGGCATCGGCAACAGCCGCGTCACCGCCAACCTCGAGGGGGCACCGATCGACGATGCGGTGCGCATCGACGACCAGAGCGCCCTCGAGACCATCTACCAGTTGCTCTGGCGGGAAGGGCTGTTCATGGGCGGCTCGGTGGGCATCAACGTGGCGGCGGCGGTGGAAACGGCCCGCCGGCTCGGGCCCGGCCACACGATCGTCACCGTGCTCTGCGACAGCGGTGATCGCTACCGCTCCCGCCTCTACGATGCCGACTGGCTGGCCTCCCGCGGACTGAGCCAGCCCCGCCGAGAGCGGGTTCCGGCCTTATGGATCCCGCTCAAACCGCCGAGCCAGGTCTGCTGATCGCGGATCGCTACCGCCTGGAGGCGGAGCTCAGCCGCAGCCCCCAGGGGGTGCTCTGGCGCGCCAGCGATCAGCTGGCGGGCGGGGCGCTGATGGCCCTGCGCCAGCTGGGCCCCGAGCAGGACCAGGAGCACTGGCGGCAGCTCTGGAGCCGCCTGCAGGGGGTGCTCCATCCCCAGATCCCCCGCATCGGTGAAGCCATTCCTCGGGGGGATGAGCTCTGGTTGGTGCGCGAGTGGCAGGGGGGACCCACCTACAGGGAGCTGCTGGAGGCGCGGCGCGAGCGTCAGCTGGTCTTCGGGGCAGGGGAGGTGCTGCTGCTGGTGCGGCAGCTGCTGCCGGTGCTGGCGGCCCTCCATGGCCAGGACCTGGTCCATGGCGATCTCAGTCCGGCCAATCTGCTGCGCCGCGACCGCGATGGCCTGCCGGTGCTGCTCGATTTCGGCCTGGTGCGCGATGGTTCCATCGAGGCTCCCGCCGGCGGGGCCACGCCCGGCTATGCGCCGGCGGAGCTGGGCCGCGGCGAACCCGTGCAGCCCTGGATGGACCTTCACGCCCTGGGGGTCGTGGCGCTGGTGCTGCTCACTGGGGATGAGCCGGCGGCCCTGCTCGATCCAACAACCCTCGCCTGGAGCTGGCCCGCTGCCGACCAGCTCGATCCGGCCCTGCGGGAGCCGCTGGAGCGGTTGCTGAGCTCCGATCCCGATCAGCGCTTTGCCACGGCGTCCCAGGCGCTGGAGGCCTTTCAGGAGCTGCCGATGCCCGAGAGCCTCGGCCCCGTGGCCCGGGCCGACCGCACCGTTGCCCTGGTGCCACCGTCTGTGCCGCCGCCAGTTGAGCCTCCCCGCGCTCCTGCTCCCACGCCGCCTGTCGCTGTTCTGCGCAGCCGCCAGCAGGTCAAGGACGAGGCCGTGGAAGGCCGTCTCTGGCCGGTGGTGATGGCCCTGGTGTTCTCGGCCGTGGTCGGCATCAGCCTGGGCTGGTGGTTGCTCGGCCGCGGCAAGGCTCCCAGCGAGGAGGTCAGGGAAACCCCCCAGCGCCCACTCACTGCCAGCTTGCCGCCTGGGGAAGTGGATCAGCGCCAGGAGTTGCTCAACCGCCTGAGGGCTCTGCAGGTCGACCGTGGCTGGTTTCTCAACCTGGTGGACGCCAACCTGATGGCCCAGTTCCCCGAGCGGGGAGGGCGGCTGCCCAGTGATGCGCTGGAGGATTCCCCCCTGCGCAAGGTCTGGAATGAACTGGCGGAGGAGTGGTTGGCCCGGGTGGAGCAGCTGCCGATCGCCGTGCGCCGCAAGCTCGGCAGTTTCAGCGCCTCCGACTGGGAGGGCCAGCAGCGGCGTCTTGCCGCCCAGGGCCTGAGCGCACCGGTGCTGCGCCAGCTGGTCTCCGGCAATGCCCAGGCTCTGCTGCCGGGCCGATCCAGCATGGACATTCCACCCGAGCCCTTCCGCCAGCTCTGGTATGCCGCCGCCCAGCAGACCCTGGAGAGCCTGCGGGTCGAGCCGATTCTGGCCACCCCCGGTCAGGCCCGGGTGCAGTCGGCGGAACTGGAGGCCAACGGCGCCCGGGTGTTCCCGATTCGCATCCCCAGGGGCCACCAGCTGGTGCTGGGGGTCAATGGCTCCCCGCTGATGCAGATGAGCATCTTCGACGCCCAGGGGAATCTGCTCGAGCCCAAAGGTCCCCTGCGGGTGGTGAGCCTGGGGGTGGTGCCCGGTAATCAGGCCCAGCTGTTGATCAGCAATGAAGGTGTGGCCCCTGCCTTCATCACCCTGTCGCTGCGGGCCGACCCTCCCCCGCCTGTGCCGAGCCCGCAGGAGCCTGCTGAGCGCCCGGAGCCTGAGAGCCAGCCGGAGGAGACACCCTCCCGCCAGCAGCCGTCAGCTCCTGTCACCCCTGAGCCCGACCAGCGCCGCCCTCCCCAGCCGCAGGCGCCTTCTCCCCCGGAGAGCGTCTCGCCCCAGGCTCGCTGAGCAGAGCTTCACAATGGATGTCCAAGCCCCTGCGCAGCGTTGATCGGCGCCATCCCTTTGCCCTCCGCCCCGGCAGCCCTGGATCCAGGTTCTCCGGCACCGCTGGCCGTGGCCCTGCTCTCCGGCGGCCTTGATTCGGCCACGGCCGCGGCCCTGGCGATCGAGGCGGGCTACCGGGTGATCGGTCTGTCGTTCGATTACGGCCAGCGTCACCGCCAGGAGCTGGAGGCTGCCGCCCTGCTGGCGTCCGTGCTCGGCCTGATCGAGCACCACACCATCGCCGTGAACCTGGCCGCCTGGGGCGGCTCGGCCCTCACCGATCCCGACATCGCCCTGCCCGGCGCAGGCGTGGTTGAGGGGGTGATCCCTCCCACCTATGTGCCTGGCCGGAACACGGTCTTCATTGCCCTGGGGCTCAGCCTGGCCGAGGCCCGGGGGGCCTCCCGGCTGGTGCTGGGGGTGAATGCGGTGGATTATTCGGGCTACCCCGATTGCCGTCCCGACTACCTCGCCGCGTTTCAGAGCCTGGCGGACCTGGCCAGCAAGGCCGGCCGGGAGGGCCAGGGGGCCCAGCTCTGGGCACCGCTGCTGAGCTGGAGCAAGACCCGGATCGTTGAGGAGGCCCTGCGGCTGCGGCTGCCGATCGAGCGCACCTGGAGCTGTTATGCCGGCGGGACCGTCCCCTGCGGCCGCTGCGACAGCTGCCGCATCCGCGATGCCGCCCTGCGGGATGCCGGCCATCCCGAACTGGCCAGCCGCGGACCTGGATGAGCCGGGAGCGTCTGATCCGCCCCCTGCCGTGGCGGGAACCCTGGCCCCTGGTGAACCGGCTGGCCCAGCAGCGCGGCCTCGAGGGTCTGGTCTGGCTGGACGGGGATGGAACGGCCCTGGGACGCACGTCGACCCTGGCCCTGGCGCCCCTGGAGCAGCTGGAGTGCCGGGGGCTGCCGGCTGAGGCCGGGGCCAGCGATCCCTTCGCGGCCCTGCGGCGTGTCCTGGGAGCGGGTGGGGCCTGGCTGGGCTGGCTGGGCTATGAGGCAGGAGCCTGGGTGGAGCCAGGCTCCCACTGGCGCTCTCCGGACACAGCCACCCTCTGGGCCGCTCGCTACGACCCGCTGCTGCGCTTCGATCTTCATGAACGGCGTCTCTGGCTGGAGGGAGACGACCGGGGGCGGCTGCTGGACATGGCAGCCTTGATCGAGTCATGCCCTGAAGGTCCGGGGCCGGGGGAGGCTGGAGCGCTGCCTTCTCCGGGGCTGCCGCCCGGACACTGGCACTGGCACACCACCCCGGAGGCCTTCGCAGATCAGGTAACGGCCCTGCGGGAGTGGATCGCTGCCGGGGATCTGTTCCAGGCCAATCTCACCGCCTGCCGCGAACTGCTGCTGCCACAGCCGGTCTCACCCCTGGAGCTCTACGGCCGACTCAGGCGCCATTGCCCGGCACCCTTCGGGGGGGTGGCGATCGCTTCGCTCGGCCAGGACGGCGAGGCGGTGCTCTCCGCTTCTCCGGAGCGCTTTCTGCGTCTGCAGGGCGATGGCCGTGTGGAGACCCGTCCGATCAAGGGCACCCGGCCCCGTCACCCGGCCGCCGAGGCCGATGCCGCCGCCGCCGCCGACCTGATCACCAGCGCCAAGGACCGGGCCGAGAACGTGATGATCGTGGATCTGCTGCGCAACGACCTCGGCCGGGTCTGCCGCAGCGGCTCGATCGGGGTGCCGCAGCTGCTGGGGCTGGAGAGTTACCGCCAGGTGCACCATCTCACCTCCGTGGTGGAGGGATCGCTGCGCCCGGAGGCCGATCTGGTGGACCTGCTGCGGGCCTGCTGGCCGGGCGGGTCGATCACCGGGGCCCCGAAGGTGCGCGCCTGCCAGCGCCTGGGCGCCCTGGAGCCCGTGCCCCGGGGGCCCTACTGCGGCTCCCTCTTCCTGCTCGAGGCCGATGGCCGCTTCGACAGCAACATCCTCATCCGCAGCCTGATGCTCAGGGGGCGGCGCCTGCGCGCCCATGCCGGCTGCGGCATCGTGGCCGATTCCAGCCCCGCCGCCGAGGCTGAGGAACTGGCCTGGAAACTGGATCCCCTGCTGGAGGCCCTGGCCTGAGCGCGATCGCCTGGATCGATGGACCGGACGGGGGCCGCTGGGGCGCCCCTGACCGCCTGGCGGTGCCGCTCTCGGATCGGGGCCTGAGCCTGGCCGATGGGCTGTTCGAAACGGTGCTGGTGGAGGGGGGGCGACCCCGGTTGCTGGCGCAGCACCTTCAGCGCTGGCGGCGCGGGGCGGATGTGCTGGGGCTTGAGCCCCCACCGCAGCTGGAGCGGGTGGCGGTACTGGCCCGCGAGGCGATCGAGCGCAGCGGGATCGGCGGCGGGGCCCTGCGCCTCAACTGGAGCCGGGGCGATGGCGCGCGTGGCCTCGAACCCTCGCCCGGACCTGCTCGCTTCTGGTTGCAGCTCAGTGCCGCTTGGCCTGATTTCAGCTCGGTTTCGGTGATGGTGAGCCGGCTCGAGCGACGCAATGCCGCCAGCCAGCTCAGCTCCTGCAAGACCTTTGCCTATGGAGCTTCGGTGCTGGCCCGATTGGAGGCCCAGCGGGCGGGGCAGCAGGAGGCGCTGCTGAAGAGCACGGCCGGGGGGCTTTGCTGCGGCACCAGCGCCAACCTGCTCGTGCGCCATTCCCGGGGCTGGTGGACTCCGCCCCTGGCCAGTGGCTGCCTGCCCGGGGTGATGCGGGCGAGGGCCCTGGCCCTGGGGCTGGCCCAGGAGGCTCCGGCGCCGATCGAAGCCCCTCAGTTGCGTCATGGTGCGCTGCTGATCAACAGCCTCGGCTGCCGGCCGATCCGGGCCCTGGCGGGGGAGGTGCTGCCCACCTGGCCGGAGCCGGAGCGGTTCTGGCGTGGGTTGCTCGCTGACGACTGATCCAGTGGCCATCGCCGCCGGCAGTTGTCATAGCGTCTGGTCATCAGCGGGTGAGCAGCGTGAGGGTCGAGGCGGCAGCGGTGATCCCGGGGTTGGCGTTGCTGCTGGCGGGGCTTTCGGCCTGCGGCGGGCCCAAAGAGGTGGCCGTTCAGAACGCCCGGCTGGGGGATGCGCTGGTGGAGGTCGAGGGGACCCGGGTCGAGCTGGCCCAGACCTTCAAGCCCGGGGTGTCCAATGGCCTCTACAAGGGCGCCGTCCGTCTGTATGGGCCTGGCCAGCCGGCGGACGGACGCCTGCATGCGCTCAACGCCGTCTGCAGCATCAAGGACACACCCGGCTGGCCCGCCTACGACAACGTTTATGGCTACCCCATCTCGGACGTTGCCGAGGCCGCTCAGCTGAGCGGCAAGAGTCGATGGCAGATTCTTTATCACTTTGATGGGCGGATCGAGGCCAGTGGCGGCCTTGAGCCTCAGGCCTGGACGGCTCGCCTCAGGGACAACCTCTGCCGCCGGGGTGATTTCGATGACAGCACGGCACGCCAGTGACCGGACCGCTGAGCGCGGGGTCCAGTAGCCGATGACACTGTTCCTCTTGGAGGGCTCGCGTTGGATGTGGTTGAAAACCGCAGCGATCCCCTCCTTTCGATGCCGAAAACACTGTTCAAGGTTGATCTCACCAAGACGATGGACCAGCAGGAGATGCCGGGCCATAACCGCTGGCATCCCGACATCCCGGCAGTGGTTTCAGTCAATCCGGGAGATGTGTTCAGGATCGAATGCAAGGACTGGACCGATGGCCAGATCAAGGACAATGATGATCCCAAGGACATCGCCGATGTCAATCTCGAGGTTGTCCATGTCCTGAGTGGGCCGATCTGGGTGAATGGTGCCCAGCCCGGCGACATCCTGGTGGTGGATATTCTTGATGTCGGCGCCCTGCAGGGAGATGAATGGGGCTTCACGGGAATCTTCGCCAAGGAAAACGGTGGCGGCTTCCTGACGGATCACTACCCCAAGGCGGCCAAGGCCATCTGGGATTTCGAAGGGATCTACACCAGCTCCAGGCATATCCCCGGGGTGCGCTTCGCTGGCATCACCCACCCCGGCCTGATCGGCTGCGCCCCCTCCCATGAGCTGCTGAGGGAGTGGAACCGGCGTGAAACCGAGCTGGTGAACCCCGCCTCGGACCGCCGCACCTATGGCGCCGGGCTCTCGGGCAGTGAGCCGGTGCTGGCGGCCCTGCCCAATCCCAACAGCGCTATCCTCGGAACTCTGCCCAGCTCGGAGTTCGAGCGGGTGGCCAATGAGGCGGCCCGCACGGTGCCTCCCCGGGAACATGGTGGTAACTGCGACATCAAGAATCTCACCAAAGGAACGAAGATCTACTTCCCCGTCTACGTGGAAGGGGCCAAACTCTCGATGGGAGACATCCACTTCTCCCAGGGGGATGGCGAAATCTCCTTCTGCGGCGCCATCGAGATGTCGGGCTACCTCGATCTGCATGTGGAGATCATCAAGGGCGGCATGGAGAAGTATGGGATGGTCAATCCCATGTTCAAGACCAGCCCCGTCGAGCCTCACTTCACTGATTACCTCGTGTTTGAGGGGATTTCAGTGGATGAGTTCGAAGGCAAGCAGTACTACATGGACGTGCACATCGCCTACCGGCGGGCCTGCCTCAATGCGATCGAATATCTCAAGAAGTTCGGCTACACCGGTGAGCAGGCGTACCTGCTGCTGAGTTGTGCGCCGGTTGAGGGACGAATCAGCGGCATCGTCGACATTCCCAATGCCTGTTGTACCCTGGCCATCCCAACCTCGATCTTCGACCAGGATATTCTGCCCTGCTGATCAGTCAGGGTGAATCTGGGGGGCCTGAGCATCAGGCCCCCTTTGTATTGTGCCGATCCTTTTGCCAAGATCCCTGTCTTCTCCCACCATGCCTGTCTACGAATACAGCTGCGCCAACGGCTGCGAAAACTATGAAGTCTGGCGCAGCATCGATGAGCGCCAGAGCAACACGAACTGTCCTGCCTGTGATGCGGAAGGAAAGCGTGTGTTCACGCCGGTGATGTCCCTCACCGGCCCTTTACGGCTGAAGCAGGAACAATCGGAACCGCGACTGGTGCGCAAAGAAGTTGCTCAGCCGGCGACGGCGAAGCCCCGGCTGAAGCAGAGCAGCACCCGTCCCTGGATGCTCAATCGAGGCTGCTGACACCCGCGGAAGTGAGAGTTCAGGTCCGGGCGTCGACTCCTGCTGGGAGCCAACGCCCAGGCGCATTCGATGTCGATCAGACCGTCAGGAACTCCTTGATCACCTCGTCGGAGAGCTGATCCGTCTTGCCACTGGCCACAATGCCTCCACGCTGCATGGCGTAATAGAAATCGGACTGGCGCACGAAGTGAAGATGCTGCTCCACCAGCAGCACGCTGATGCCGGTCTCCTTCATGATTCGCTGAACGGCGTGCTCGATGTCGAGGATGATCGAAGGCTGAATCCCTTCGGTCGGTTCATCCAGCAGCAGCAGTTTCGGCTTGCGCAGCAGAGCTCGGGCGATGGCCAGCTGCTGCTGCTGACCGCCACTGAGGTCGCCACCCTTGCGCTTGAGGAACTTCTCGAGAATCGGAAACAGATCGAAGATCAGAGGATCGATGTGGCGGTTCTTCTCGAGCCCTCCGGGAAGGGCCTCCATGCCCAGCAGGAGATTCTCCTTGACCGAAACCTGGGGAATGATGTCCCTGCCCTGGGAGACATAGCCGATGCCTGCACGAGCTCTCCGGTAGGGAGGCTGGCTGGACAGTTGACCGCTGCCGTATTCGATGGTGCCCGAACGCTGCTGCAGCAGTCCGATGATGGTCTTGAGAAACGTGGTTTTGCCGACGCCGTTGCGACCGATCAGGCAGACCATTTTCCCTTCATGGATGCTCAGGTCCACGTTGCGGAGAATATGGCTTTCTCCGTAATACACATTCAGACCGTTGACCTGGAGCAGGGGTTTTTCGCTGGTGGTAGACATGGGGGCGGTGGTTGAAGGTCGGAAAACGGTTACTGTTCGGGCGGCCCCAGGTAGACCTCGATAACCCTTGGATCGGCTTTGACCTGGTCCAGCGGACCCTCAGTGAGCACCTGCCCCTGGTGCAGAACGGTGACGTCGAAATCGAGATCCCGGATGAATTCCATGTCGTGCTCGATCACCACCACGGTGTGGTCGCCGGCCAGGGACTTGATCAGTTCGGCCGTTCGCAGGGTTTCCTCATCGGTCAGACCGGCAACCGGTTCATCCAGGAGCAGCACTTCCGGGGCCTGGGCCACCAGGCAAGCGATGGCCAGCCACTGCTTCTGGCCATGGGAGAGGGAGCCAGCCTTCACGGTGGCGAAGGGTGCCAGGCCCACATAGTTCATGATGCGATGAACCTCGTCCTTGGCCGCCTGGGGAAGGCCCGACCCCAGCAGGCTGAAGGCGTTTTTCAACGGGGAGGCGGCCAGCTCGAGATTGCGAAGCACGCTGAGGTTCTCGAAGACCCTCGGGGTCTGGAACTTGCGGCCGATCCCCTGACGAGAGATCTTCTGCTCCGAAACACCGAGAAGCGATTGTCCCTTGAAGGTCACCGAGCCCTTGGTGGGTCGAACCTTGCCGGTGATCACATCCAGAAATGTTGTCTTGCCGGCACCGTTGGGCCCGATGATCGACTTCAACTCACCCTTATATAACTTCAGGCTGAGATCGGTGAGGGCATAGAAGCCATCGAAACTCACGCTGACGTCATTGAGCTCAAGTAGAGGTTCTGACATGGACATCGGAAAGGAGCGTATTCGAGAAAGCAGTCACGAAGAAAAACCTGGCAGTATTGTCGGACTGACTAGTCCACGGGGAGAGCCTCCTCATCGATCCGGGGATAGGTTTTTGCCTTCTTGGCGATGCCGAAGGCGGCCAGCAGACTCCTGAATCCGCCGTTGACAACCCAGCCATAAATGCCATCGGGCATGAGCACAACCACGAAGATGAACAGGGCACCCTGGACGAAGAGCCAGGCCTCTGGCAGGGCCTCGCTTACCAGGCTGCGCAGGTAGTTGACCACCGTGGCGCCGATGATGGGACCCACCAGAGTCCCCCGGCCGCCCACGGCCACCCAGATCACCATCTCGATCGAGAAGGAGATCGACATGTACTGGGGCGAAACGATGCCGGACTGCACGGTGTAGAGCGCGCCGGAGATTCCGCACAGGGCTCCCGCCACCAGGAAGACGATGGTCTTGAACGGGACCGGATTGAAACCGGCAAAACGAAATCTTGTCTCATCATCACGGATGGCGATCAGGGCATCACCGAAGCGCCCGCTGGTGAAGTACCGGCAGATCAGAAAAGCCAGGGGGAGCAGGATCACCGTGAGGCGGTAGAACCACACCTGCATGTCAGGGGAACCCACCAGTTGGCCGAACAGCTGCGAGGTGCTGGTTTTGAGGCCGTTGGTGCCGTCGAAAAGCTTCTGCTGGCCGTTGAAGAAGTGGAAGAACACCATCAACGCGGCTTGGGTGATGATGGAGAAATACACTCCTTTGATCCGGTTTCTAAAGATCAACCAACCCACCACACCAGCCACCACGGCTGGGATCACCCAGATGGCGATCAGCGTGAATACAGGTGACCAGAAGGGCTTCCAGAAAAAGGGCAGCTCAGCGACGCCGTAGTTCTCGAAAAATTTGGGGATGCCATTACCGCCAGCCAGGCTCTTGGTATTGAGCATCAGGTACATGGCCACCGCGTAGCCACCCAACGAGAAGAAGATCCCCTGACCCAGGCTCAGCAGACCGGTGTATCCCCAGATCAGATCGATCGCCAGAGCGGTAATGGCGAGCGCGAAATAGCGACCGAAGAGGTTGAGCCGAAAATCGTCGAGCGCCGCCGGCAGGATGAACAGGGCAACCGCCAGCAGAATCCAGGGGACAAGTCTTTTGAAGAGTTTCAAGGTAGAGGCCTCCTCGTGGGGAGATGGAACGGGAATCTGCAGCGGGTGGGGATGATCGGGTCAGGCATCGACCGAGCGACCCTTCTGAGGGAACATGCCGTTGGGACGGAACTGGAGGAAGACGATGATGAAGATGAAGACGAGGACCAGCGACATGCTCGTGGTCGCGAAGAATTCAGTGACCCCTCGGGCGGCCGCCGGCATATCCGGGAAGATGGTGAGCAAGGTGCCGGAGCCGATCACCGATTGAATGATCCCGAGCAGAATCGCCGCGATCACGGTGCCGAGCAGGTTGCCCACCCCGCCCAGCACGATCACCATGAAGCAGGACACGATATACGCGGCTCCAAGGTTGGGGCCCACCGATCCCAGCAGAGTGATGGCGCACCCAGCCACACCGGCCAGTCCGGATCCGATACCGAAGGTGATGCTGTCCACGCGATCGGTTGGAATACCGAGACAGTTGCTCATCTGACGGTTCTGGGTGACTGCGCGGATCCGCAGACCCCAGACGCTTTTATTCAGGAACCAGTAGGTGGCCAGAAGCAAAAGGGCCGACAGCAGGATGATGAAGATCCTCAGACCGGGCAGTTCGATGGTGCCGATCATCCCCCAGCTACCCTGCAGCCATTTCGGTGCCGTCACATCGATGTTGCGGGGACCGAACCAAGGCTTGGAGAGTGGCCGGAACTGATCGAAGAGATTCACGGCAATCAGACCGATGAGGATGGAGAGAGCCCAGCCCAGTCCATTGAGATAGGTGAAGAAAGGCTTCTGTGAGAACTTCGCGCGCAGTAACTTAGAAAGTAAGACCCCGGAAGCTACACCCACAATGATGCCAAGCATCATGGCCGTTGAGACACTTCGAATCAGCTGGATGAGAATCAGGCTGACTCCCCAAGTGGCGAGCAGTGTTTCCAGGGGTCTGCCGTAAAGCTGTCGGATCAGCGTTCTCTCCAGCAGCACTCCAATCAATCCCGTGACGATGAAGGCAAGCACCAGAGAGACCGGGAAATACAGCTCGAAGATCACACCACCCATGGGTTTGAACGCCGACTGCACCACGTAGGTGACATAGGCGCCCAGCATCATGAACTCACCATGGGCGAGGTTGATGACCCCCATCAAGCCAAAAACGATGGCCAGACCGGTAGCTGCAAGCAGCAGAACCGATCCGATGCTGAGGCCATCGAGGATCTGAGAAAAGAAAAGTTCCAACGGAATGAATGTTGAAAGTTAGGTCCAGAATCGCGTCAGCGATGCTGGACCAGGTCGAACGGGGTGGTGGTGTATCGATCTGGATGGCGGGCGGTGGTTCCTGGAGGAACCACCGATTCTTCATCGCCTCCCGGGGATGGCCCTGATCACATCTTGAACTTGCCTGCATCAGGACGATCCTGAGTCCAGTCGCAGGTGAAACCCTTGGTTTCGGGCACGAACTGGTTCCAGGGGATGGGCGGAATGGCCGTCTTGCTGTCCTCGAGGATCTTGAACTGACCGTTGGCTTCGGCTTCACCGATCAGCACCCGCTCGGAGGTGTGGTGATTGGGGAACATTTCGATCTCGCCCTGGGGCGCATCGAATTTGATGCCGATCATGGTCTTGCGGACCTTGTCGAGATCTTCGAAGGTACCGGCCTTCTCAACAGCGTTCTTCCAGAGGTACACCATGTTGTAGGCCGATTCAGCTGGGTCACCGGTGACCCGATCGGCGCCATACATCGCCTGGAAGTCGGAGGTGAACTTCTTCGAGGCCGGGGTGTCCAGGCTCATGAAGAAGTTCCAGGTGGCATAGGTGCCAGTGGTGTACTCAGGGCCGATCTGACGGATCTCCTCCTCAGCAATCGAGAAGGACATGATCGGGTATTTTGCCGGGTCAATGCCGGCGGCCTTGAATTGCTTGAAGAGGGCAACGTTGGAGTCGCCGTTCAAGGTGTTGATGATGATGCCGCCATCCGGGAACGCCTTCTTGATCTTGGCGATGATCGGGGCTACCTCGGTGTTGCCGAGAGGGATGTAGTCTTCGCCAACGGTTTCACCGCCAAGAGCCTTCATCTGCTCCTTGATGATGGTGTTGGCGGTCCGAGGATAGACGTAGTCTGAGCCAACCAGGTAGACCTTTTTGCCCAGCTTATCGCCGTAGGTCTTCATCAGCCAGTCAACGGCTGGTTCAGCCTGCTGGTTGGGAACGGCGCCCGTGTAGAAGATGTTCCTGGAGCACTCCTGCCCTTCATATTGAATCGGGTAGAAGAGCATATGGTTCTTGGCCTCATACACCGGCAGCATGGCTTTGCGGCTGGCGGAGGTCCAGCCTCCGAACACTACGGCCACCTTGTCGGAGTCGATCAGCTTCTGCGATTTCTCGGCGAAGGTGGGCCAATCGGAGGCACCATCTTCGGCAACAGCGACGATTTTGTACGATTTGCCGTCAACCTTGACGCCGCCGGCGTCGTTGATCTCCTTGATCGCCATCTCTTCGACCTCTTTCAGGGTCGTTTCCGAGATGGCCATGGTGCCACTCAGGGAGTGGAGGATGCCAACTTTGACCTCGCCGTCGAAGTTGCCAGCGGAGTCTCCACCGTCACCGCCACCGCCACCGCAGGACACCAGAGTGATGCTGACGGCGGAAGCAGCAAGTCCAGCAAACAGCCGCCGAGAGAGATTCTGAACCATTGGTGCTTTGTCAAGGTGAGGGTATGCCGCGATGCTGACGGCAGCTCGGAACTTACGGAGATCGCCCAGGGCGCTATGTATCCGATCGCACGAAACCTCTGTGCTGGCTCAGGGTGTGTGGATTTGCTGGTGAAGCCAGGTCCCTGACTCAGGCCCTTGGGCTGGGTAACTGTTCACGCAGAAAGGATTCGACACGCTCCAGGCCTTCTCCGCTGCGAAGGTTGGTGAAGCACCAGGGGCGGCCCGGTCGCATCAGTTCAGTGTCTCGTTGCATCACGCTCAGATCGGCGCCCACCATCGCTGCCAGATCGATCTTGTTGATCACCAGCAGGTCGGAGCGGGTGATGCCCGGCCCCCCCTTCCTGGGGATCTTGTCCCCGGCGGCCACGTCGATCACATAGATGCACAGATCCACCAGCTCCGGACTGAAGCTGGCCGCGAGATTGTCACCGCCGCTCTCCACCAGCACCAGATCGAGATCAGGGAACTGGTTCTCCAGTTCCTCCACCGCGGCGCGGTTGATCGAGCAGTCTTCCCGGATGGCGGTGTGGGGGCAACCTCCCGTTTCCACCCCGCGGATGCGCTCGGGCTCCAGAGCGCCGGCGCGGGTCAGGAACTGGGCGTCTTCCTGGGTGTAGATGTCATTGGTCACTACCGCCAGCTCCAGCTCCTGGCGCAGCCGCCGGCAGAGGGCTTCAACGAGGGCCGTTTTGCCGGAGCCCACGGGTCCCGCCACTCCAACGCGCAGTTTGCTCATGCTGGTGGGCCGCCTTGAGGGTCAACTGCGAAACAGCCTGGAGTAAAGCTCGGCGTGGTGGAGCTGGCAGAGGCCAGAGCCGATGCCGCCGGTCCATTGCTCGCGGGGATCGGCGAGCGCCAGCTCGCGGCCCCGCTCCACCAGTAACGGTGCCAGGGCCAGCTGCAGCCGTTGTCCCTGGGTGGGCCCAAGGGGCACCAGGCGCACGGCGGCACTGATCTGGTTGGCGCACCAGCCATAGAGGTAGGCCTCCACCAGATCAGGCAGTGGGAGCTCCAGGCAAAGCCCCGCCCAGGCCCAGGCCGCCGGCCAGGCCAGCTCGACGGCAGGCTGCAGCGGCCAGCCCAGCTGCGCCAGCAGCTGCAGCAAGGAGCGTCCCATCTGACGTTGCTGGGACCGCAGTTCAGGCGCTTCGCGCTGGACCAGCAGCCAGCTGTCGAGATCCATCAACGTTGCCCGGGCACGCTGAGCCCCCTCGCTCTCGGCTCCCGCTGCAGCCATGAGCTGGTGCTGGCGCAGGGCCTCCTGCAGAGGGCCCAGGGCCGCCGCCTCGATGCCGATGCTGCCGCGCCGGAGCTCGGCTTCGAGCCAGTCCTGCAGAGCCCTCGCCGTGGTGATGGTTCCCCTCTGCACCAACACCTCCAGCCCCTCCGAGTAGCTGAACGCCCCCACCGGCAAGGCGGGGCTCACCAGTTGCAGCAGATACAGTCCGGCGACACTCATCGCGCCTGGTCGCCGTCGTGGTTGTGGTCGCCACTGTGGGCGTGGGAGTGGTTGTGGGATTCACTGGCTGTGGCATAGGCACCCGGCTCCGGCAGAAACGGCTCCAGGCGGTGCTCCACCAACAGCCCCCGTTGCCGTATCAGCTCCTCCAGCACCCCGTCCTCCAGCAGCCTCAGCTCCCGGGGGCGCAGCTCCAGCGACACATGGCGGTTGCCCAGGTGGTAGGCGGCCTGCAGCAACGCCAGGGAATCCGGGCTGCGCACCACCAGCACCGGCTCAGGCGCTGGCTGCACCACCACCAGCACGCTGCGATCGGCCGGCATCAGCCGCTCGCCCGGCTCCAGGGCCGGTCCTCGCGGCAGGTGCAGCAGCAGTTCGCGCCCGCAGGAGGTGCGCCGCCGCCCGCGCAGGCTGGTGCGCTCCTGGGCGCTCAAGGGCAGATTCAGCGCCGGCATGAGCGCACCCGGCGCCTGCTCCTGGCCGCGCAACTCGAGCTGCAGCGGCGGTGTGACCTGGGGTGGACTCGAGCTCGGGGGCCTGGACACAGGGCCGTCAGCCTCAGAACAAGGCGCCAGCCTCCCCAGGCCGGGAGGCAATCCCTGTGGCAATGGCTACCAAATCAGCTCTGGCGGCCTGGGCCAGGATTCCCCGGACACTGCCGAACTCTCAGGAGCGCAATTGCCCATGCTCAGCGCTCCCCCGAAGCCCTGGTGCGCAGAGGCCCACCTGCGCTTCCAGCGACCGGCTGATCGCGGCACCCAGCACCAGGGCGGTGCCACGGCCCCCCTCAAGATCCAGCGGGCCTTCGCCCGCGCCGATGGCCGCTGCGAACTGCCGCTGCTGCACACGGGCGGTGGTCTTGTGGGGGGCGATGAGCTGAGCATTGGAGCTGAGCTCGGGCCCCACAGCCGTGCCCTGATCACCAGCGTCGCCGCCCAGAAGGTGTATGGGTCCGTGGGACGCTCCCGCCTGGCGCCCCGGGGCAGCTGGAGCCGCCAGCGGCTGAGCTTCGAGCTGCTGGAGGGGGCGGACCTGGAATGGCTGCCCCAGGAGGTGGTGGTGTTCGCAGGAGGTCTGATTGAGCAGATCTGCCGGGTGGAGCTGGCCGAGGGAGCCAGCTGGCTCGGGGCCGATGTGGTGCGCCTGGGCCGCAGTGCCGATGCCGAAACCCTGGGGGAGGGCTGCTGGCGCTCGCGCCTGGAGGTTCGCCAGCAGGGGCGCTGGAGCGTGGTCGATCAACTGGAGCTGTCGGGAGAGACCTTGCGCTCCCCCCACGGGCTGGCGGGGATGCCCGTCTTCGGCAGCCTGGTCTGGGCGGCGCCGGCGCCGGTGCCGGAAGCTCTTCTGGAGCTCTGCCGAGCCGATCGGACCGGGCTGGAGGGGGAGATGGCCTGCGGCCGGCTCGATCAGGGGCTGGTGGCCCGTTACCGGGGCGGCTCCACCCAGGCGGCCCGCTGGTGGTTCACCCGCATCTGGGCGCGGATCCGCGCCGAGCGGGGCCTGGCGGTGCCGGTTCTCCCCCGGGTGTGGCCGTTCCAGGAGGATCCCTGGCTCGACACCTCGGACGGGATCGTCATGGCCTCGGGACCCTCCGTCAGACCTGGAGCGCTTCAGGGGCCCTCACGCCCGCTGTGATCCGTCCGTCTGCGGCCAGTGCCGCATCACCACAAGCCCCAGCACCACGAGCACGGCCGGGATCAGGCCGATGCAGAGGCGGATCATCACCAGGGCCGGATGGGGCTGGCCACCGACCAGCCCCGCCACGTAGCCGCTCCAGCTGAGCAGGTTTCCCAGCAGAAACACCGACACGGCGCTGCCCAGCTTCTGGGTCATCACCATCCAGGCGGTGAACAGCCCGGCCGGCCGCTCCGGATCGGCGTCGATCGCGTCGGGCAGCAACGACCAGGGCAGCAGGTAGGCGGTGGCGGCCCCCAGGCCCAGCAGAATCACCACCCCCACCAGCAGCGAGAACTTCAGGCCGTTGCCCCCAGGGGCCAGCGGGGCCGCGGCGGCATCCAGCGGCACCAGCACCATGGCCAGACCCCCCATGGCGATCCAGACGCCACACCCCCAGCGCAGGGCGAACAGCCGTCCCCGTCGGGCCGCCAGCCGGCTCCACAGCTCCAGCCCTGCCATGGCACTCAGCTGGAAGGGGATCAGCATCCAGGTGCTCCAGGCCTGGGGCAGATGCATCACCTCGGTGAGATAGAGCAACGACACCGGCTGCATCAGTTGCAGCGCTCCCCAGAGCAGGAGATACAGGCCCACCATCCGCAGGAAGCGGCCATTGCGCCGGATGCGTCCCAGCTGGGCGGTGATGGGCTCGGGTGACCCCGAGGGCCGGCGGCACACCCGTGCGGCCGGCGCCAACCCCCAGGCGGACAGCAGGGTGCCGACGACCACCACCGCTCCTGCGGCCACCCCCATCGCCAGGTAGCCCGGGGCGCCGTAGCCCACCAGCAGCGCGCCGAGCATCAGGCCCAGCAGGCTGCTGAGAATCGAGCCGGTGAATCGGGCCGCGTTGAGGCGGGTGCGCAGCCGGGTGTCTTCGCTGAGCTCGGTGGCCAGGGCGCAGAAGGGCAGGTTCACGCCCGTGTAGGCGGCCATGAACACCACGGAGATCAGCACGAACCAGCCGAAGCGCAGCAGTTCACCACCAGGGGGGAACCACCACATCAGCGCCATGCTCAGCCCGAGGGGTACCGCGCTCCAGACCATCCAGGGGAGGCGGGGCCCGAAGCGGCTGCGGGTGCGGTCGCTGAGCCAGCCCAGCAGCTGATCATTGATGGCGTCCCAGAGCCGGCCCACCATCAGCACCAGGCCAGCCAGCCAGGGGGGGAGCCCGGCGATCTGGGTGTAGAAGACGAACAGATAGAAGCCGATCAGGGCCGCCGCCAGCCCGGTGCCGGCGTCACCGAGGCCGTAGGCGAGCACCGTCCGGCGACGCAGGGCCGCCGGCAGCTCCAGCAGATCGATCGGCTCGGCCATGGCGGTGGGGCTGCTTGGACTCCGAGCATGCTGGTCTCGAGGCCTCGAGCCGGCGGTGAAAGTTCCTGCTGAACCTGGCGGCCTGCCAGGCCACTGCCAGAGTGCCTGCGGAACGCCCCGGCCCATGTATCTCACTCCCCAGGAGAAGGACAAGCTGCTGATCGTCACCGCAGCGCTTCTGGCGGAGCGCCGGCTGCAGCGGGGTCTGCGTCTCAACCATCCCGAGGCCGTGGCCTGGCTCAGCTTTCTTGTGCTCGAGGGGGCCCGCGACGGCCGCAGCGTGGCTGAACTGATGGCCGAGGGCACCACCTGGCTCAGCCGCGAGCAGGTGATGGAGGGGGTGCCGGAGCTGATCCCCGAGGTGCAGATGGAGGCCACTTTTCCTGATGGCACCAAGCTCGTCACCCTGCATGAACCGATCCGATGATTCCCGGCGAACTTTTTCCTGAGCCCGGCAGCCTCGAGCTCAACGCCGGCCGGCCGGTCACCACGATCGAGGTGGCCAACCGGGGTGATCGTCCTGTGCAGGTGGGATCCCACTTCCACTTCCACGAGGCCAACCATGCCCTGGTCTTCGATCGGGAGGCGGCTCGGGGCCAGCGCCTCGACATCCCCGCCGGCACCGCGATCCGCTTCGAGCCGGGGGATCAACGTCCCGTTCAGCTGGTGCCCCTGGCCGGATCCCGCTGTGTGTTCGGCTTCAACGGCCTGATCAACGGCCCCCTCGACTGCTCTCCCCCGGGCCACACCGCCCATCCCCCGTTCCTTCGCCACCCGCACCAGCCATGCCCTATCGGATGGACCGCCGGGCCTACGCCGAGACCTATGGCCCCACCACCGGCGACCGGCTGCGGCTGGCTGACACCGAGCTGATTCTGGAGGTGGAGGACGACTTCACCAGCTACGGCGAGGAGGTGAAGTTCGGCGGCGGCAAGGTGATCCGCGACGGCATGGGCCAGGCCCAGACCTCCCGCGCCGACGGGGCGGTGGACACGGTGATCACCAACGCCCTCATCCTCGATTGGTGGGGGATCGTCAAGGCCGATGTGGGCTTGCGCGACGGACGCATCTGCGCCATCGGCAAGGCAGGGAACCCCGACATCACCGACGGGGTGACGATCGTGGTGGGGCCCGGCACCGAGGCGATCGCCGGGGAGGGCCACATCCTCACCGCCGGCGGCATCGACACCCACATCCATTTCATCTGCCCGCAGCAGATCGAAACGGCCCTGGCCTCAGGGGTCACCACCCTGCTGGGCGGCGGCACCGGCCCGGCCACCGGCACCAATGCCACCACCTGCACCCCCGGGGCCTTCCATCTGGCCCGGATGTTCCAGGCCGCTGAAGGCCTGCCCGTGAACCTGGGCTTCTATGGCAAGGGCAACGCCAGCACGCCCGAGGCGCTCGAGGAGCAGGTGCGGGCCGGAGCCTGCGGTCTCAAGCTCCACGAAGACTGGGGCACCACCCCGGCGGCGATCGATTGCTGTCTCACCGTGGCCGACCAGCTCGACGTGCAGGTCTGCATCCACTCCGACACCCTCAATGAGGCGGGTTTTGTGGAGGACACGATCCGGGCGATCGGCGGCCGCACCATCCACACCTTCCACACCGAAGGGGCTGGCGGCGGCCACGCCCCGGACATCATCCGGATCTGCGGCGAGGCCAACGTGCTGCCCAGTTCCACCAACCCCACCCGCCCCTACACCCGCAACACGCTCGAGGAACACCTCGACATGCTGATGGTGTGCCACCACCTCGATGCGGCCATCCCCGAAGACGTGGCCTTCGCCGAATCGCGCATCCGGCGCGAAACCATTGCCGCCGAGGACATCCTCCACGACCTGGGGGCCTTCAGCATCATCGCCAGCGACTCCCAGGCCATGGGCCGGGTGGGTGAGGTGATCACCCGTACCTTCCAGACCGCCCACAAGATGAAGGTGCAGCGCGGCACCCTGCCGGAGGACAGCGCCGGTGCGGGCCGCGGCCGCAACGACAACGTGCGCCTCAAGCGCTATGTGGCCAAATTCACGATCAACCCGGCGATCGCCCACGGCCTCGACAGCCAGATCGGCTCGGTGGAAGTGGGCAAACTGGCTGATCTGGTGCTCTGGAAGCCCGGCTTCTTCGGGGTCAAGCCGGAGCTGGTGGTCAAGGGGGGCTCGATCGTCTGGGCCCAGATGGGTGATGCCAACGCCTCGATCCCCACCCCCGGTCCGGTGCACGGACGGCCGATGTTCGCGGCCTACGGCGGTGCCCTCGCCCCCAGCTGCCTCACCTTCCTGAGCCAGGCGGCCCTCGACGATGACCTGCCCCGCAAGCTGGGCCTGAAGCGGCCCTGCGTGCCGGTGGTTCACACCCGTGGCATCGGCAAGGCCCAGATGCGCAACAACAGCGCCCTGCCCAAGGTGGAGGTGGACCCCCAGACCTATGAGGTTTTCGCCGACGGTGAACTGCTCACCTGCGAGCCCGCCGACGAGCTGCCGATGGCGCAGCTCTACTTCCTGCTCTGAGGGCCCGCGCCAACAACGGGCCCTGGCCGGGTGTGGATCTGGATCGATCCAGCTCAACCCACCGGCAATCGGTAGCGATAACCACCAGAGTTGTCAATGCCGCTGTCCATGATCAAGCCATGGCCACGCCAGCGTCGATGTTCACTGACTACAAGCCCAGCAAGGGTTACGACGAGTATTTCAGCGCCGCCTCCGAGCCGCGCTCGGCCCTGAGTCCCCTGCTCTCGTCCCTCGGTCAGCTGGGGATCGAGGAGATCAACCGCAACCATGCCGCCGCCGGCATGTTGCTCAAGCGCCTCGGCGCCACCTTCCGCCTCAACGGCTCCGGTGAGCGGGGCGGTGAGCGGATCCTTCCCTTCGATCCCCTGCCGCGTCTGATCCGCTCGGGCGAATGGCAGCGGCTGGAACTCGGCCTGATTCAGCGGCTGGAAGCGATCGACAGCTTCCTGGGCGATGTCTACGGCGATCAGAAAATCCTCAGCGACGGGGTCGTGCCCCGGGAGGATGTCGAGAGCTCCCAGGGCTGGCGGCCCCAGATGCAGGGGTTCAAGCCGCCCCTGGGCCGCTGGTGCCACATTTCCGGGCTTGATCTGATCCGCGACGGCCAGGGCACCTGGCGGGTGCTGGAGGACAACCTGCGCTGCCCCTCGGGGGTGGCCTACTTCCTCGAGAACCGCCGCGTGATGAAGCGGATGTTCCCCAGCCTCTTCGCCGGCCGCACGGTGCAGCCCATCGACGACTATCCGTCGCACCTGCTGCAGACCCTGCGCGACCTGGCCCCCTGGACCGACACCCCCAAGGTGGTGCTGCTCACCCCCGGGGTCTTCAACAGCGCCTACTTCGAGCACAGCTACCTGGCCCAGCAGATGGGCATCCAGCTGGTGGAGGGTCGCGATCTGGTCTGTGAGGGGAACCGGGTCTGGATGCGCAGCACCTCCGGGCTTGAGCCGGTGGATGTGATCTACCGCCGGATCGACGACGACTTCCTCGATCCGGCCGTGTTCCGCCCAGACTCGATGCTGGGGGTGCGCGGGCTGATGGAGGCCTACCGGGCCGGGCGCGTGGCGATCGCCAACGCCCCCGGCACCGGTGTGGCCGACGACAAGCTGATTTACGCCTACGTGCCGGAGATGATCCGCTACTACCTGGGGGAGGAGCCGATCATCGAGAACGTGCCTACCTACATCTGCTCGCGGCCCGACGACCAGGCCTATGTGCTCGCCCATCTCAGCGAACTGGTGGTCAAGTCGGTGGCGGAGGCGGGCGGCTACGGCATGCTGATCGGCCCCCATGCCGATCAGGCCGAGATCCTTTCCTTCGCCGAGAAGATCAAGGCCGATCCCCGCAATTTCATCGCCCAGCCCACCCTTGAGCTCTCCACCGTGCCTTCCCTCAGTGAAGGCGAGCTCTACCCCTGTCACGTCGATCTGCGTCCCTACGTGCTGCGGGGCAAGGGCGCCTGGGTGAGCCCCGGGGGTCTCACCCGCGTGGCCCTGCGCCGCGGCTCCCTGGTGGTGAACTCCTCCCAGGGAGGAGGCTGCAAGGACACCTGGATCGTGGATGAGACTTCATGCTGAGCCGCGTCGCCGAATCCCTCTACTGGATCAACCGCTACGTGGAGCGGGCGGAGAACATCTCCCGCTTCCTTGAGGTGAGCGAGGCCATGGCCCTCGACTGCCCCCCCGGCAGTGCCGAGCCCTGGCTGCCGCTGATCGACGCCAGCGGCGACCGTGAACTCTTCGATCAGATCTTCCCCGCTGGGGGGCCCGAAGAGGTGGTGCGCTTCCTGGTCCAGGAGCCGGAGAATCCCAGCAGCATCGTCAACTGCATCGACGCGGCCCGCGAGAACGCCCGCCAGATCCGCGAGGTGATCACCACTGAGATGTGGGAGCAGCTCAACGATCTCTATCTCACCCTGCTCGAGAGTGATTCGTTCTGGCGGCTTCCCGGCCAGGAGCAGCTCCACGAGGTCCGCAAGGCCTGTCAGCTCTTCTACGGCATCACCGATGCCACCTTGAGCCGTGACCTCTCCTGGCAGTTCAGCAAACTGGGTCGACTGGTGGAGCGCGCCGACAAGACCAGCCGCATCCTCGACGTCAAGTACTACCTGCTGCTCCCCAGCCCCGAGGAGGTGGGAGGTGTGCTCGATGAGCTGCAATGGATTTCGCTGCTGCGCTCCGCCGGGGCGTACCAGATGTTCCGCCAGTCGCAGCAACAGGGCATCACCCCCCGGGCCGTGGCCGAGTTCCTGCTGCTCGATCCCATCTTTCCCCGCTCGGTGCGCTACTGCCTCGAAGGTCTCAGCAAGTCCATGCGGGTCATCCGCGGCAATCCGGTGCCCGGCCCCCCCGACGACCTCGAGTGCCTGACGGGACGCATGCTCGCCACCTGGAGCTACGTGCGCATCGACGAGCTGATCTCCCAGGGGCTGCATGAGGCCATCGACCGTTTCCAGGGCGATCTCAACCGCCTGCATGCCTTGATCGACGCCAACTACTTCGTCGTGGCCTCGCCCCAGGCGGAGCCGGACGACACTGCCGCGGCCGCCGACCCCAGCCCCTCCTCCAGCACCGTCGTTCCTGCATCCTCGGCATGCGCGCCCGCGTAACCCACACCCTCAGTTACCGCTATACAGCTCCTGTCCTGCTGGGTCCGCACCGCATCTGCCTGAAGCCAAGGGCCCATGGCTTCCAGCGCCTGCTCAGCTTCGATCTCTATCTCTCCCCGGATCCCCATCGCCTTCACCCGCTGGTGGCCGCCAGTGGCGACGACATCCTGCGGGCGCGCTTCAGTGGCGCCACCGATGCTTTCGACATCCGCTCCCAGTGCGAGGTGGAGACCCAGGTGCCGCCCCTGCTGCAGGTTTGCCTGGAGGAGAACGAGCCGTCCCTGCCCTATCCCAAGGGTCAGCTCAACGGCGACCTGCTGGGCAGTCTTGAGGGCTGGCTGCCGAATGGCCAGCACGATCCTGCCGCCGTGGAACTGGCCCAGGAGGCCCTGATGGGCAGTGATCAGCGGGCGCTGATGTTCCTCGATCAGCTGGTGGAGATGATTCAGGACCGGGTCAAGTACACCCAGCGGCACATCGGGCCGGCCTGGCCCGCCGGACGCACCCTCAAGGAGCGGGTGGGGTCCTGCCGCGATCTGGCGGTGCTGATGATCGAGGCCTGCCGCTGCGTGGGGCTGCCGGCTCGCTTCGTGAGCGGATACCACCTGGTGGAGCCCAGGCCCGACCGCTACGACCTGCACGCCTGGGCTGAGGTGTACCTGCCGGGGGCCGGCTGGCGTGGCTTTGATCCCAGCGGCATGGGGGCCATCGACGATCGCTATATCCCCCTGGCCACCTCCTCCAAGCCCAACCTGGCCGCGGCCGTGATGGGAAGCTTCAGCGGCCCCGCGGGGGTCACCAGCGAGATGCAATGGTCGATTGCGGCCGAAGTGCTGAGCGAGGACCACACCGTGCCCAACCTCCTGCACTTCTGAGGCGAACCTTCAGGGAACCTGGAATGAACCTGAATCGGTAACCGTTCCAGCAGCGATGGGGGGGTGTCCCGCAGCATGAAGGGACGAGTCGACCCGATCCGCCTCCATGGCAGCCAGCACCGTCCCCCCCACCGACCTCGGCGCGTCGCCATCCCTGGATGGCCACGCCCTGGCCGAGGCGATGCGCCGTCATCTGTTCTTCACCCAGGCCAAGTCACCGTCGCTAGCCACCAGTCACGACTACTACCGCGCCCTGGCGATGGCCGTGCGCGATCAGCTGCTGCAGAGCTGGGT
This sequence comes from Synechococcus sp. EJ6-Ellesmere, assembly GCF_024345875.1. NCBI lineage: Bacteria > Bacillati > Cyanobacteriota > Cyanophyceae > Synechococcales > Synechococcaceae > Synechococcus > Synechococcus sp. EJ6-Ellesmere. The sequence continues at coordinate 3,358 of NZ_JAGQBY010000008.1, read as the reverse complement.
GGACACGGCCGAGGCCTACACCCAGAGCGGGGTGCGCACGGTGTCCTACCTCTCTGCCGAGTATCTGCTTGGTCCTCACCTGGAGAACAACCTGGTCAATCTGGGCCTGCGCGAGGCGGCCCAGGAAGCCTGTGATGAGCTGGGCCTCGATCTGATGCATCTGATCGCCCAGGAGCCGGAACCGGGCCTGGGTAACGGCGGTCTGGGACGCCTGGCGGCCTGTTTCCAGGAATCGATGGCCAGCCTTGAGCTGCGCGCGAGCGGCTACGGCATCCGCTACGAATTTGGCATCTTCCGCCAGCAGATCAAGGCCGGCAGCCAGGTGGAGAGCACCGATCCCTGGTTGGCCCAGGGCAACCCCTGGGAAGTCATCCGCGCCGAATGGACCTATCCAGTCACGATCGGGGGCCACACCGTGATGGGCGTGGCCTACGACACCCCGATCCTGGGCTATGGCGTTCACACCGCCAACACCCTGCGGTTGTGGTCGGCCCAGGCGCCGGAATCCTTTGACTTCGCCTCCTTCAATGCCGGTGACTACACCCGGGCGGTGCTGCAGAAGATCAATTCGGAGACCCTCTCGAAGGTGCTCTATCCGAACGATGAGACCGACCAGGGCAAGCAGCTGCGCCTGAGTCAGCAGATCTTCTTTGTGAGCTGCTCCCTGCAGGACATGTTCCGCATCCTCAAGGGGCAGGGGTTGCCGGTCACGGAGTTCCACACCAAGTTCGCCGTTCAGCTCAACGACACCCACCCGGCCATTGCCGTGGCTGAACTGATGCGGCTGCTGATCGATGAGCACGGCGTCGACTGGGACACCGCCTGGTCGATCACCACGTCCTGCGTCAGCTACACCAACCACACCCTGCTGCCGGAGGCCCTGGAGACCTGGGGTGTCGACCTGTTCGAGCAGTTGCTGCCGCGCCAGCTGGAGATCATTTACGAGATCAACACCCGCTTCCTGCGCATGGTGCGCATCCGCCATCCAGGTCAGCCGGCCCTGCTGGAGCGGATGTCGCTGATTCAGGAGGGTCCGCACCGCAAGGTGCGCATGGCCAACCTGGCGGTGGTGGGCAGCCATCGGGTCAACGGTGTGGCTGAGCTGCACAGCAAGCTGGTGCGCAAGGACCTCTTCGCTCCCTTCGTGGAGCTGTGGCCGGACAAGTTCACCAACGTGACCAACGGCGTCACCCCCCGGCGCTGGATCGCCGTTGCCAACCCGTCGCTCTCGGACCTGCTCGATGACACCATCGGCAGCAACTGGCGCCGCGACCTCGGCGAGCTCTCCCGCCTCGAGTCGTATGCCGACGACACAGGCTTCCTGGAGCGCTGGCGTGGTGTTCGGGATCACAACAAACAGCGCCTCGCCAACCTGATCCACCAGCAGCTGGGCGTGCTCGTGGATCCCGTCTCCCTGTTCGATGTGCAGGTGAAGCGGATTCACGAATACAAGCGCCAGCACCTGGCGGCTCTGCAGATCGTCGAGCGTTATCTGCGTATCCGCAACGGCGAGGACCTGCCGCCGCGCACCTTCATCTTCGGCGGCAAGGCGGCGCCGGGCTACGCCATGGCCAAGCTGATCATCCGCCTGATCGGCGGCATCGCCGAGATCGTGAACATGGATCCGGCCATGGACGGGCGCCTGCGGGTGGTGTTCCTGCCCAACTTCAGCGTCAGCCTGGGGCAGAAGGTCTACCCGGCGGTGGATCTCTCCGAGCAGATCTCCACCGCCGGCCTGGAGGCCTCCGGCACCGGCAACATGAAGATGGCGCTGAATGGGGCCGTCACGATCGGCACCCTCGATGGCGCCAACATCGAGATCAGGGATCTCGTGGGCCACGAGAACTTCTTCCTGTTCGGCCACACCGCCGAGCAGCTGGAGGTGATCAACAGGAGCGGGTACCACCCGATGCCCTGGCTGGAGAACGACCCGATCGCGCGGGAGGCCATCGACCTGATCGGCTCGGGTCATTTCAGCGAGGGAGATCGCGACCTGTTCCACCCCCTGCTGGCCAACCTCTGCGGCAGTGATCCCTTCCGGGTCATGGCCGACATCGGCGACTACCGCAAGGCCCACAACGCCGTGGATGCCGCCTGGGTGGATTCCGTCGGCTGGAGCCGGATGTCGTTGCTCAATTCCGCCCGTTGCGGTTTCTTCAGCAGCGACCGCTCGATCCGCGACTATGCAGAGCGGATCTGGAACGTGGAGTCGATGCCCATCAATGCCTGCACGGTGCTGCCCTCGGCCCAGCCGGGTTCCCGCTGAGCCGATGGTGGTCACTGAGTCGATCCGGCACGCCTCCGCTGATGCCGGCTGGATGGCCGTCACCGCCGCGGAGGCGGAGCGGCGCCTGAGCGCCAAAGGCATCCAGCTCACCCTCGGTGGTGAGCCCACGGTGGTGCCGGTCGAACCCGAGGGGGCCGAATGGTCGGTGGCTGCCGATGGCCCCACCAAGCTGCGCTATGCGCGGCGGCTGGCCGCTGAACTGCAGCGGCGGGTCTGGCCCGGCAGCACCCTGATGTATTGCCCGGGCAAGCGCTACGACGGCGAGGTCAACCCCCGCTGGGCGCTGCGGCTGATCACGGGCCTCGATGGCACTCCCCTGGTGCCCTGGCCTCAGCAGGCGCCGGCCTCATCCCCGGCCGATCAGGCCGCTCCCCTCCCCCTGCCGGCCAAGCGGGCCGAGGACTTCCTGCATGGGATCGGCAAGGCCCTGGGCCATGAGGTGCACCCCCTGCGGCTGAAGGATCCCCTTGACCCCAGCTCCAAGATCTGGGCTGTCCCCCTGTCCCACAGCACCCCGACAGAGGAGGAACCTGATCTCCCCGAAGGCTGGCAGGCCGCCCGCTGGCCCCTGGCCAAGCCCCTGCGCGAGCTGCTTCCCGCCAGCGGCCCGGCGGGGCTGCGCCTGCCGCTGCAGCATTTCCCCGCGGGGGTGCTGCGCCAGGTGCTCACCCTGGAGGTGAGCCGCAATGGCTGGAACCTCTTCCTGCCGCCGCTGCCCCGCCAGCCCCTTGAGCAGCTGCTGCATCTGATCGCCGAGGCCAGTGCCGGCTGGAGTCAGCCTGAACTCAGCGGCGTGCTCCCCTCGGATCTCGATGGTTGCTGGAACGTGCTGGGCCTGACGGCCGATCCCGGCGTGCTGGAGGTGAATCTGCCGGTCTGTCACGGCTGGGCGGACTACAACTTCTGGATCCGCACCCTGAGCGAGGCCTCGGAAGCGGTGGGTCTGCGCAGCTGGAAGCAGCTGGGGGAGCGCCAGGAAGGCACCGGCGGTGGCAACCATCTGCTCTGGGGAGGCCCCAGCCCCGAGACCAATCCCTTCTTCTCAAGGCCGGCCCGGCTGGTGGCGATCCT
>NZ_JAGQBY010000079.1:0-14665 GCF_024345875.1 Synechococcus sp. EJ6-Ellesmere | reverse complement strand
TGCGCGGCCAGAAGGATCGTCACCGCCCCACATGGTGGATCTGGGCTGCGGGGATCTCGCCCTGCTGGCGTCGCTGCTGCGCCGCTTACCCCTGGGCTCCTACCTCGGGCTTGATCTCTCCGCCCCCGAGCTGCCCCGCGCCGCCGCGCAGCTGCAGGGGGTGCCCTACCCCTGCGCCTGGCGCGAGCAGGATCTGCTCACCTGGGCGCTCGAACAACCCGTCTCCGGCGATCCCTGCTCCACCCCCGCCCGTCCGGTGGACCTGATCCACAGCTCCTTCGCCATGCATCACCTCAGCGACGAGCAGAAGGCGCAGTTCCTCGCGGGAGCCCGCTCTCGGCTGGCCCCCGACGGGATGCTGCTCTGGGCCGATGTGTTCCGGGATCCCGGTGAAAGCCGCGACAGCTACCTGCAGCGCTACGTGCAGCGGATCCGCAAGGACTGGACTTCAATCCCCCCCGAAGAAGGCCAGAGGGTGATCGATCACCTCAGCCAGTTCGATTTTCCAGCCGACGCCGCGGCCATTGAATCAACGGCCGAAGCCTGTGGCTGGGCCTGGCAGTGGCTCTGGCGCGGACAGCACCGGGCTGAAGCCCTGGCCAGGCTCACACCCCTCTGACTCAACTCAGGCCTGATCGGATTCCAGGATGATGATCGCCAACACCCCCACCCCCATTCCCACATACTGCTGCTTGCTGATGCTCTCGCCGTAGATCAGCCTTGTTGCGAGAATCAGCGTGATCACATGGAAAACCACGCAGATGATCGATGCTGTAGCGATGTTTCTGTAGCGAAAGGCATGGGCAAGGATGGCCATGCCCGCCATATAAATCATCATGCCCAGCCAGAAGGCAGGTCGATTCTCCTTGATGATCCAGGTCTTGATGGCGAGATCACCGATGGTGAGAATCACTCCTCCAATCAGGAGCATCACCGTTGGATGAAAACCCATGCGTCTTAATTCAGTGATCGAAGACTGCCGAGGCAGTGATAAGGCTGCTCACGGAATCCAGGCCGCACCCCATTAAACCAGCCTCCATCGAGAGGCTGAGGGTCTCAAGCGTGATGCCAACATTCCGCAAACTCGAACGCTCGCTCTCAGCCGTGCTCCCTCAAGTGGGGCTGAGCTCAGGGCCGAATCTCCACCGGTGTGCCCACGGCCGTGCGCGGAAACAGCCAGCGGGCCGTGGCAGTGGTGGTGCGGATGCAGCCGTGGCTGCGGGCCACGCCGAAGCACTCCCCGGCCCGCTCCTGCCAGGGTGCCGGGTGGATGCAGAGGCGATCAGGAGCCAGGCCGCCACCGCTGAGACACATCACGTTCGGCACGGCGGGAATGCGGTAATCGGGCCCCACCAGCGACGTTTCGCTGTACTTGCTGCCGATCTGAAACTGCCCCGTGGGGGTCGGCGTTGCTGGTCGGCCCGTGGAGACCAGGGCGGCATAGAGCAAGCGCTGCTGATCGTCGTAGGCGTAAAGCTTCTGCTCGGAGAGATCGATCAGCAGCGCCGCCACGAGCTCCAGCATCAGGGAACCCCCTGCTCAGCCGTGCTCCCGCAGGAAGGCCACACTGCTCGCCAGTTCCTCGGCAAAGCGGTCGATCTCCTCGATCGTTGTGGTGAAGCTGAGGCTGGCGCGCGCTGAACCGCTGATGCCGTAGTGGCGATGCAGGGGCTGGGTGCAGTGGTGCCCGCTGCGGATGCAGATGCCGCTGGCATCCAGCAAAGCGGAGATGTCGTTGGCGTGGAGCCCCTCCACCACGAAGGCGGCCAGGGCGCCCCGCTCGGGCTGTTGCTGAGGGGTGGGGCCCAGCACCCTAAGGCCCTCGATTGCCTGAAGTCGCTCGAACAGATGGGCGGTGAGACGCTGCTCCCAGGCGTGGATGCGATCGAGCCCCAGGGCATTGAGGTAATCGATGGCCGCACCCATGCCCACGGCCTCGCCGATGGCCGGCGTTCCCGCCTCAAACTTGTGGGGCAGCTCCGCCCAGGTGCTGTGATCCAGGTAGACGTCCTGGATCATCTCGCCGCCGCCCAGGAACGGCGGCATCGCCTCCAGCAACGCCTCCCGCGCCCAGAGGAAGCCCATGCCCGTGGGGCCGCAGAGCTTGTGGGAGGACCCCACCAGGAAATCGGCGCCCAGAGCCTGCACGTTCACCGGCAGGTGCGGCAGGCTCTGGCAGGCGTCCACCAGCAGCAGGGCACCGGCGGCATGGGTGAGCTCCGCGATCGCGCCGATCGGGTTGTGGCAGCCCAGGGTGTTGCTGATCTGCACCACGCTCACCAGCCGGGTGCGCTCACTGATCTGATCGCGCAGATCCTCCAGATCCAGTTCACCGCTGGCGGTGAGGCCGGCATGGCGCAAGCGGGCCCCTGTGCGCTCGGCCAGCTGCTGCCAGGGCACCAGGTTGCTGTGGTGCTCCATGAACGTGAGCACGATCTCATCGCCAGGGCGCAGGAAGGCATCGCCCCAGCTGCGGGCCACCAGGTTGATCGCCTCGGTGGCGTTGCGGGTGAACACGATCTCCCGCGGTGTGGCCGCACCCACAAACCGGGCGGTTTTGTCGCGGGCACCCTCGAAGGCATCGGTGGCGCGGGCGCTGAGCTGGTGAGCGCCCCGGTGCACGTTGGCGTTGTCGTGGCGGTAGTAGCGCTGCAAGGCGTCAAGCACCGCCCGGGGCTTCTGGCTGGTGGCGGCGTGATCGAGGTAGATCAGGGGCTGACCCAGGCAGGCCTGATCCGCCAGCAGAGGGAAATCAGCGCGTGTGAGAGCCGCCAGATTCTCGGGGCCGGTCTGGGGGGCAGGCTCCATCTGAGGGTCGGATGTCAGCAGCTCGGCGGGAGTGGACACAGGAGCGGAGGTGGTGAACGGCATCGTGATCAGCCCTCCCCCAGCATTCGCTGCAGCGGCCTCCAGGCAGCCGCCGCCGCGGGCAGCGCCCGCAGCACCTCTTCGCAGAAGCCGCGCTTGAGCAGGCCGGCGGCCACCGCCGCCGAAAGGCCCCGGCTCTGCAGATAAAAGAGTTCATCGGTCTGGAGCCGGCTCACGGTGGCGCCATGGGCGCAGCGCACGTCGTCGGCCACGATCTCCAGCTCGGGTTTGGTGTCGATCCGGGCCTGGTTGGAGAGCAACAGGTTGCGGCTGAGCTGGGAAGCATTGGTGCGCTGGGCGGCCCGGGGGACCTTCACCGCCCCGTTGAACACACTGCGGCCACGGTCATCGGCGATGGCTTTGTGCAGTTGATCGAGCTGGCCTTCGGGTCCACGGAATTCCACGCGGCTGTGGGTGTCCGCCAGCTGCTGGCCATCGGCCAGCTGAAGGGCCTTGAGGCTGGTGGTGGCTTCGCCGTCCACCTGCACCACCCGAGGCTCAAAGCGCGAGAGCGCCCAGCCGTGGCTCGCCGATGTGGACTCAAGCCGGCTGCGGGGCTCCTGCTCCACCGCCAGATGGCCGAAGAAGCAGGCCTGGCCCTCACCCAGGGCCAGCAGGCCATAGCGCAGCGTGGATTCGCGGCCGAGTTGGGCTTCGATCACCAGGCTCGAGAGGCTGCCACCGGAACCGAGCTGCACATGGAGCACCTCCAGGCTGGCCTTCTCCTCCAGCAGCAGCAACACCCGCACGGGGCGCAGCACCCCGTCGCCGGCGGCCTGGCTCACCAGCTCCAGGGTTGGCGCCACTGCGCCACTCACGCGCAGGGCCAGCACCCGGGTGGCGCTGGCCTGGTTCAACTCCACGGGCCAGTGCTGCTCACAGCTGCAGGCGGCCAGGGTGTGCCCCAGGGCCAGCTGCACCTCCTCAGCGCTGAGTGGTGAAAGCCCGGCCGGCAGGTCCTGGCCAGCCAGAAGATCGCCGGGGGCATCGAGCCAGAGGCGCACCGCGGCGCCGCTGGGCTGCTCGGGCCACTCACCCGGCTCGGTGGCTGCCGCCGGGGCTGGGGCCAGGGCCGTGAGCGGGCCGAGGTCAGTGAAACGCCAGTCCTCCTGGCGGCGGGAGGGCAACGCCTGGCGGGAGAGCGCCTCCCGGCCGCGCCATTGCACCGCTTCGAGCTCACCGGCAGGGGCAGGCAAACGGTCCAGGAACGTGGTCACCCAGTTGGAGGCGTCCACCGCAGCGGAGTTGGACATCGCAGCCACCATCAGGCCACCTCCAGCACGGCCAGCTCCTGGTCGACCCAGTCGTAGCCGCGATCCTCCAGCTCCAGGGCCAGCTCCTTGCCGCCGGTGCGCAGGATGCGGCCACCGGCCATCACATGGACGTAGTCCGGGGTGATGACATCCAGCAGGCGCTGGTAATGGGTGATCAGCAAGGTGGCGTTCTCAGGGCTGGCCAGATGGTTCACGCCTCCCGCCACGATGCGCAGGGCGTCGATGTCGAGGCCGGAATCGGTTTCATCGAGGATCGCCACCAAGGGATCGAGCAGTGCCATCTGCAGAATCTCGTTGCGCTTCTTCTCTCCGCCGGAGAAGCCCTCGTTCACGCTGCGCTCGAGGAAGGCGGGATCCATCTGAACCACCTCCAGACGCTCGCGCACCAGGTCTTCGAAGGCGAAGGTATCGAGCTCCTCCTCCCCCTTCTCCTGGCGGCGGGCATTGGTGGACACCCGCAGGAACTCGAGGTTGCTCACCCCGGGGATCTCCACGGGGTACTGGAACCCCAGAAACAGCCCCGACCGGGCCCGCTGCTCCGGTTCGAGATCGAGCAGGTTGGCGCCGCGGTAAAGCACGCTGCCGCCTGTGACGGTGTAGGCGGGATGGCCGGCCAACACCTTGGAGAGGGTGCTCTTGCCGCTGCCGTTGCGGCCCATGACCGCATGAATCTCCCCGGCTTTGATCGTGAGATTCACGCCCTTGAGGATCGGCTTGTCCTCCACTCGGGCCTGCAGGTCAACGATTTCAAGGAGGGTATCGGCGTCGGAGCGAATCACAGCTGGCGGAACAAGGGAAACAACAAAGAAAGGAGCCACGCTCCGGAACAACAAAGCCTGGTGATCAGCCCACCGATCCCTCCAGCTTGAGGGCCAGGAGCTTGTCGGCCTCAGCCGCGAATTCCATCGGCAGCTGGTTGAACACATCGCGGCAGAAGCCGCTCACCATCATCGACACCGCTTCCTCGAAGCCGATACCCCGGCTCTGGAGATAGAAGAGCTGATCGGCAGAGATGCGGCAGGTGCTGGCCTCGTGCTCCACGCTGGCCTCGGGTTGCTGAGAGCGGATGTACGGGTAGGTGTTGGCAGCAGCCTGATCACCGATCAGCATCGAATCGCACTGGCTGTAGTTGCGCGCACCCCGGGCTTTTGGACCGATCTGGACCAGCCCCCTGTAACTGTTGGAGGAATGGCCGGCGCTGATGCCCTTGCTCACGATCGTGGAGCGGGTATGGGGACCCACATGCACCATTTTGGTGCCGGTGTCGGCCTGCTGGAGATTGTTGGTGAGGGCCACAGAGTAGAACTCACCGACCGAATGGGCCCCCTGAAGCACACAACTGGGGTACTTCCAGGTGATCGCCGAGCCGGTTTCCACCTGAGTCCAGCTGATGTGACTGCGGTCGCCGCGGCAGTGGCCTCGCTTGGTCACGAAGTTATAAATGCCCCCCACACCGTTCTCATCACCGGCATACCAGTTCTGAACGGTGGAGTACTTGATCGAGGCATCGTCGAGAGCCACCAGCTCCACCACCGCCGCATGCAGCTGGTTGGTGTCAAACATCGGGGCAGTGCAGCCCTCCAGATAACTCACCGAGGCGCCTTCTTCGGCCACAATCAGGGTGCGCTCGAACTGGCCGGTGTCACCAGAGTTGATGCGGAAATAGGTGGAGAGCTCCATTGGGCATTCCACGCCCTTCGGGATGAACACGAAGGAACCGTCACTGAAGACGGCGGAATTGAGAGCCGCGAAGAAGTTGTCGTTGCTGGGAACCACCGTGCCGAGATAGCGCTCGATCAGCTCGGGGTGATCCTTGACGGCCTCACTGATGGAGCAGAAGATCACGCCGTGCTCCGCAAGCTTCTCGCGGTAGGTGGTGGCGATCGACACACTGTCGAACACGGCGTCGACAGCCACATTGCTGAGACGCTTCTGTTCGCTCAGAGGAATGCCGAGCTTGTCGAAGGTCTCCAGCAGTTTCGGATCCACCTCATCCAGGCTCGCCTTCTTCTCCTGCTGGCGGGGCGCAGCGTAGTAGATCATCTCCTGATAATCGATCGCCGGATGCCCCAAGGCCGCCCAGTCGGGCTCCTCCATGCGCAGCCATTGCCGGTAAGCCCGCAGACGAAAGTCGAGCAAGAATTGCGGCTCGTCCTTTTTGGAGGAGATCAGCCGGACGACATCTTCACTGAGACCCTTGTCGATCTTGTCAGCTTCGATGTCGGTGACAAACCCGTATTTATAGGGTTGGCTGACAAGATCGCCGACGCTGGTGGTGCTGCTCATGGCATTCAGGCGGCAGGGGGTTCGATGTGGGTCTTGATCTCCTCGAGACCGATGGTCTGCTGCTCACCGCGAAAGGGATTGTCTTCGGTGAGGAAGAGCATGCAGTGGCACTCCTTACGCTCCCTCATCGGCACGCAGGGGCAGTTCCAGAACGCCTGCTCCGCCTCGGCCTGCTTGTCCTCGTAGTGGCGGCAAGGGCAGAGAGCGGCTCCCAGCTGGTCCTTGTGCCGAGCCAACCCTTCGAGCACCACCGCCGTCACCCCGGGATCACTGCAGAAATAGGTGTCGGTCCGCTTGGCGTAGGCCTCGGCGAAGCGCCTGATCAACTCCAGGTTGTCGCTGCTGGGGGCGGCCGTGGCGGAGGGGGCGTCGGACATGAATTAAGAAGAACGAGGGAGTCACCGAGGCCGGAGCGGAGAACCCAGGCGGCGGGATGGCGGAGACAGAACCCAGCAGCGGCAGGGCGGGGGGAGGCTGCTGGCGCTCCCCAACAGGGCCAATGGACCGCACTGACGGCACCATTGAATTACGAAACTCAGTCGTTTCGTTACTAGCAACCCTAGGGCAGCCGAGCTGGCGATGGGGGCTGGAGCCATTGTGAACTGCTCTTTGCCACAACAGTCGAAAGAGCGTGGCAATGTGTGGAGAAGGTTCGCGATTGGACGGACCGGACTGAGTGTCCGATGAGCGCCTCCACCCAGGCCCCAACCCGAGAAGCAGCTCTGGCTCTCCTCCTGCGCCAGGGGGAAGCCACGGCTACCCAGCTTGCTGAGCTTCTGGGCGTGTCTGTGCAGATCATGCGCCGCCATCTGCGCAGCCTCGAAGACGACGGGCTGGTAGCCAGCAGCTCCAGCGGCGAAGGGCCCGGGCGTCCCAGCAATCACTGGCACCTCACCGCCGAAGGCCACGACCGCTTCCCCAATGGCAGCGAGCACTTCGCCCTCGGCCTGCTCACCTCCCTGGCCGACAGCCTGCCGGCCGACACCGTGCAGACCCTCCTGCGCCAGCAGGCCATCGCCAAAGCCCTCGACTACCGGCGCCAGATCGGCACGGGCAGCCTGCTGGAGCGGCTGGAGCGGCTGGTGGAGCTGCGCTGCAACGAGGGCTATGTCAGCGACTGCCACCCCGAGCCCGACGGGCTCTCCTGGTGCATGAGCGAATTCCACTGCTCCGTCTCCCGCCTGGCTGAACAGTTCCCGGTGCTGTGCGACCAGGAACTGCAACAAATGCGCCACACCTTTCCCGACTGCAGCGTGGAGCGGGTGCACTGGCGTCTCGAATCGGGGCACTCCTGCGGTTTCCGCATCACCCCTCACAACGGGGGGGCCACCCAGTTCTCCAAGGATGGCTAAGTCCCAGGATGGCCCCCTCGCCAGCGGCGACCTGGCCATCCTCGAGGCCACCCTGCTCCCCAGCCTTGAGCGCCACCACCTGCGCCTGCTGGCCCACTGCCTGCGCACCCTGCAGGAGGTGGCCGGCCGCCGCAGCGGTCCCCTGCCGGCACGCCCCACCCTGCTCGCCTGGATGGAGCGGCACAGCACCCTGGCCGCCGATCCCGACTTTCACCAGGTGTTCCTCACCCAGCTGGAACGTGGAGCCCTGCAGTTGCAGGAGCTGGCGGCCAGCCAGGGCTTGGAACCCCTCGCCCTCGAGATCGACGACCTGATCGTCTGGGCGGAGGCGGAGGCCAGAACCCGGCTCAGCCTCTCCACCCCAACCCCACCACCAGGCTGACCCCGGCCAGGGCCAGCACCGCCGCCATCAGCCCACCGAGGCCTGGTCGGTCCCCCTCCAACCCCGCCAGGGGCAGGGCCAGAACCGGAGCGGTGGCCAGCAGGGCCACGGCAAGGCCGGCCGGCAGATGCTGCAGTGCCGTTTGCTGCAGAACGATGCCGGCACTCGTGCCCAGCAGAGTGGCCAAAAGCACCAGGGGCCAACGCCGCCGCAGGGGACGCGGGCGCACGCCCGGGGGCGGCAGCCGCCACAGCAACGGCAGCATCACGATGGCCGCCGCCGCCAGGCGCAGGGTGGCCGACTGGAGCGGAGGCAGAGCCGAATCACGCAGGGCCGCTCTCGAGAGCAGGGCGCCGGCACTGCCGCAAACCAGGGCGGCCAGGGCCAGCAACAGGCCCAGCGGCTGGCCGCCCTGGGGCAAGGGCACCACGCCAGCAGTCCCCGGCGGTGGCTGCTGACGGGCCACGAGCGCCACCGACAGGCAGATCAGCGCCACCCCCAGCCCCTGGGGCCAGCGGGGCCACTCGGCCAGGAACAGAGCTCCGCCCAGCAGCGACAGCGCCGGGCCACCCGCTTCGAGGGTGAGCGTTCGGCGAGTCCCCAGCCGGCGCAGAGCCGCGAAATAAAGACTGTCCCCCAGGGCAATGCCGAGCACACCGCTGGCCACCAGCAGCACCAGCGCCAGGGGCGACACCAGCCAGCCCCCCAGCAGCAGAACCGGCAACTGAATCCCCACGGCCAGCAGGTTCTTGACCAGGTTGAGCTGGGCGGCGCTCAAAGAGGTGGACAAACGGCGCCAGAGGCTGCTGGAAACCGCCCAGCAGAGGGCTGCGGCCAGGGCCGCCACGACTCCCGTTGTGGCCACCGGGCAACAGCTGGGGTTAGGGACTTGCGATCATCGCTGCAGCTGTGCTGCCCCCGTGAGCGTTCCGATCGCCGATGCCCTCAGTTTCTTCAGGCTCAGCTGCGGGCGCTGGCGCTCCCAGCGCACCAGCCACCACCTGTTGCACCGGCGTGCCGAGGCCGGTGGATCGGTGATCGAGGTCACGGAGGTGGAGGGCCGCGACCCGCGCCTCAAGGCGATCGCTGAACTGCATGGCCAGGACCCAGCGGGCCTGGTGGGGGGCTGCCAGGTGCGCTGGAGCGGCTCGATGGCCTGGGACAAGGCCGGCGAAGCCCATCAGGGGGAGTCGGTGTTCGGCCTGATTCCCACCGACCCCTCAGGGCGCGTGGGATTGCTGCTGCGCGACCGGGGGTATGCGGAGACCGCTCCGGTGGCTGGCCACTTCCGCATGGACGAGCGCGACGGCCTGCTGCTCACCACGGCCTACGAAACGATGAGCAGCCTGGAGCGCTTCTGGTTTCCCAACCCCAACCTGCGCCTGCGCACCAGCACCGTGGAAGGGCTCTCGAACACCGCCTCCTTCTGCATGGAAAGCCGCTGCCTTGAAAGCGACAGTGACCGGGAAACCGCCGACTCGGGCGAGGGCGCCACGGGCCCGGCGGAGACCCGCCGCAGAGCTCTGGTTTCGGCCTTCGGCTGGTAGGGCGGGCTTGCCCCGGCGTGCGTGTCAAACGTTACGGACTGTGAGCCCTGCCGCCCCGAGCGGGGTTCGATCGGGCCTGACTTCTACGATCCACAGCGACGGATGACGATGTGCGCGTGGCGATCCCGCTTCTGAAGTACGCACCCACCAGCCAGAACTCTCGAGTGAAGGCGTTTCGAGTGGGCTCCGACGAGGATCCGAAAGGCGTCTCGCTTGACAAGGCCTTCGACCGCAACGCCCAGAACGTGGTGATCGAATCGGCCTACCGTCAGATTTTCTTCCATGCCTTCAAGGTCGATCGCGACACGATCCTGGAGTCGCAGCTGCGCGATGGCCAGATCACCGTGCGTGATTTCATCCGGGCCCTCTGCCTCTCGGACACCTTCACCCGCAGCTTCTACAACCTCAACAGCAACTACCGGGTGGCCCGCCACCTGGTGGAGAAACTGCTGGGCCGCCAGGTGTATGGCAAAGCCGAAGAGATCGCCTGGTCGGCGGTGATCATGACCAAGGGCGTCGCCGGCGCCGTCGATCAGATCCTCGACAGCGACGAGTATCTCGAGAATTTCGGCTACGACACCGTTCCCTACCACCGCAACCGGGTGGTGGGCTCCCGTGAAGTGGGCGAAACTCCCTTCAACATCACCTCGCCCCGCTACGAGGCCTACCACCGAGGCATCCTGGGTTTCCCCCAGATCGTCTACACCGGCACCGCCAAGTCCCTGCCCAAATGGGCACGGCAACGCCGTGGTGGCTTCCCCGAGGACTACCTGCCCTGGGTCCGTTCCCTGCCTGCCCTGCGTACCGGAGCCGCATCGTCGGGCAACACCGGCATGGATTATCTCTCCAATGTTCCCTACCGCAGCGTCGGCCGCTGACACCAGCGGCCTGCAACCAAAAACTCCCTTCAGAACGGCGGCTCACACCGCCGTTTTTTCGTGGCCATCCAGCGGTGCCCCAGTCAGCTGTTGCTGACGGAGGGAGGTTGGATGGCCGAGATCGGCGGGATTCACCCCAAACTGATCCCAAACGAAATCCGGAGAAACGGTGACTCAGGCTCTCTCGTCCTTGGCTCGCATGACCCTGCGTCAGCTCCGTCAGATCGCTAGTGACCTCGGCGTGAGCCTGTACAGCCGCAAATCCAAGGAGGAGCTTCTGAGCGAAATCCACAGCGTCAAGGGCGAAGGGGAAGTCGCCCGCTCCGAACCATCCGCAGCACCCGGTTCCGCCTCCCCAAGTCTCGAGAGCCTGGAGGCCGGTTTCAGCCCAGCTCCACGCCCCGAGGCTGAGACCAAGGTGGTGTTCCTGCCCCGGGACCCCCAGTGGGCCTATGTGTTCTGGGAGATCGCCGAAGCCGAGCGCTCCAGGGCCATCGAGGCCGGCGCCGGCCAGCTCTGCCTTCGTGTCGCCGACGTGACCGGACTGCCCTCGGGGGCTGCTCACCCCCACACGCTCCAGGAGGTGCCCGTCGACAGCCATGCCACCGAGTGGTATCTGCCCGTTCCTCTCAGCGACCGCGATTACCGCGTTGAGCTGGGGTACCGCAAGCACGGTGGCGGCTGGTTCTCCATGGGCTTCTCCGCCGTGGCCCGGGTGCCTGCCCTGCATCCGAGCGAGCAGATCCTCGATCAGTTCGTTCCCTTCTCTCTGGAAGCGGCCCCCTCCGACACAGCCCTGGCCACCACCTATCCGCAAAGCAGCCCCAACGCGACCGGAGTGGACAGCGGCCTGCACGAGCGCCTCTATCAGACCGCCACGGTGCGTTGGAAGCACTTCGGCCGCGGTTCCGAAGCCTTCCACGAGCTCGAAGACTCCGATTCCGCAGCAGGCCTGCGCAGTCTCCACGATTCGGGAATCGGCCTCTGGGCCAGTGGCCGCAATGAATCAGGCATCGGTGGTGTGGCGCCCCGCCAGCGTTCCTTCTGGCTGGTGGCCGATGCAGAGCTGATCGTCTACGGCGCCACCGATCCGGCCGCCAAACTCACGATCGGCGATGAAGACGTGCCCCTCTCCCCCGATGGCACCTTCCGGGTGCAGGTGCCCTTCCGCGACGGCCAGCAGCTCTATCCCATTCAGGCGGTGGCTGCTGATGGCGAGCAGAAACGCAGCATCACTCTCAAGTTCGAGCGCACCACCCCCGAAGACAACAGCAACCCCTCCAGCCAGGCCGTGGCTGAGTGGTTCTGATGCGCGCTTTCGTTGCCCTCACACCACTGGCCGGCACCCTCACCCTGCCGTTCCTCGTCCCCATCCTGATGGTCAGAGTGGGCGTGGGCACGGCCGTGGGTATGGCCGTGCTGGTGAGCACCCTCTGGTTCGTCCTGATGTTGCGCACCGCCGAGATGCCAGGTCACCACTGAGATCAGTCCAACTCCCCCTCAGCGGGGAATTCTCAGGGCAGCCGCCATGCGCCGTCCGTGAGCCCCCACTCAGCCGTTCAACCCACCAGCCAGGCCGCCCGGGCGCTCTTCTTGGTGTCAGGCCTGCTCTCTCTCGGCCTTGGCGGATGCTCCGCCACCGCTCGCATCCTGGGCTCCCCCCCGGCGGATCTGCCCCTGCCGGAGAAGGTGGAGGTGGCTTTCAATCAGCGCGCCGACCGCCATTACCGGAGCCCGATCAGCGGCGAGCGCCGCAGAGGCGACGACCTCGAGCAACTGCTGCTCGAAACAATCGAGCGGGCCGAGAGCGACATCTTGGTGGCCGTGCAGGAGCTCTCCCTGCCCCGGGTGGCCGAAGCCCTGGTGAAGCGGAAGCGCCAGGGGTTGCGCGTGCGGCTGATCCTTGAGAACACCTACAGCACCCCCTTCAGTGAGCAGCTGCCTGTGGGGCTGAGTTCCCACCAGCTCGGCCGCTATCGCCAGCTGCTGGCCCTGGCCGACACTGACCACGACGGACGCCTGAGCGCCAGCGAACGCGACCGGGGCGATGCCGTCCGGATTCTGCAGCGGGGCGGCATTCCCCTGATCGACGACACGGCCGATGGCAGTGCAGGCAGCGGCCTGATGCACCACAAGTTCATGGTGGTGGACCAGCGCTGGCTGGTGACCGGCTCCGCCAATTTCACCCCCTCCTGCATCCACGGCGATCCCGACGACCGTCGCACCCTGGGCAACGTCAATCACCTGCTGCGCTTCGAGAGCCGGGAGCTCTCCGCGCTGTTCAGCAAGGAATTCACCAGGATGTGGGGGGATGGCCCCGGTGGCCTTGCCGACAGCCGTTTCGGCATTGCCAAGGAGGAAGGGCCGGTGCAGGCCGTGATGGTGGGGCCCACCAGGGTCGAAGTGCTCTTCGCTCCCCACCGCCGCAAGGATCCCAACCAGGGATTGCTGCTGCTCGATCAACGCCTGGCTCTGGCCAGGAGGCGGCTGGATCTGAGCCTGTTCGTCTTCTCAGCCCAGGGACTGGCCAACCGGCTCGCCGAGCTGCAGCAGCGGGGCGTGGCGATCCGGCTTCTGGCCGATCCTGGCTTCGCAAGCCGCAGCTTCTCGGAGGTGCTCGATCTGCTGGGCGTCTCGATGCCGGATCGCTTCTGCAAACTGGAGCAGGGCAACAGCCCCTGGCAGCAGCCGATCAACGGGGTGGGCACGCCCCGCCTGGCTCGCGGCGACAAGCTGCACCACAAGTTCGCCGTGGTGGATGGAAAGACCGTGATCACCGGTTCGTTCAACTGGAGCCCGTCAGCGGTAATAACAGGCAACATACACTCGTCTTCCCGTCTCCACCGCCGTCTCCATGCCCCTCGCCTGGAGCTACGCCAGAACCTCAAGCGCCCGCCAGGCACAGGCCGATCGCTCCGGGATGGACCGGCAGGAGGCATCGCTGGCCGCCTGGCTGGCTTCGCACCCTGAGTACGTGCTGCAGGAGGCCCTGGTCGATGCGGGTGTGTCTGCCGGCAAGGGGCGAAACCGCACCCGTGGGGCACTGAGTCGGTTCATCGAGGGTGGCAGGTCTGGCGCCGTCCCGGCCGGCAGCTGCCTGGTGGTGGAGAGCTTGACCCGCCTCAGCCGCGAGGCAGAGCGGTCGGTGCTGGCGACGCTGCTGCATGACTTCTGGGCGCAGGGCCTGGCCATCGCCTTTGCTGAGGGTGATGGCGCTGTGCTCTCCGGCGAGCTGATCGACCGCGAGCCTCACCGCCTGTACGGCCTGCTGGGGGCGATCAGCCAGGCCAGGGCGGAGTGGTTGGAGCGATCCCGCAGGTCCAGCGGTGCCGCCGCCAAGGCCCGCAAACGGCAGGACGACGGCCACCGCACAGCAGCGCCGACGCCGTGGTGGATCTTGCGTGACGCAGAAGGCCGGCTGGTGAGGGACGACACCGGAGCGCTGCAGCTGGACCCGCCAGCCGTGGCCGCCATCGCTCGGGCAGTGGACCTCGCCGTTGCCGGAATGGGCTCCACCATGGTGGCCGCCAGGCTCAACGCTGAAGGGTTCCCGCCACCACCCACCACGAACCGCCGCAGCCAGTACGGGAAGGCCTCGCCCGTGTGGACCCATGGCCGGGTGAGCACCCTCTTCGCCCACCCAGCCCTGACCGGCACGCTGCAGCGCAGGAACGCTGAGCCGATCGAGGGCTACTACCCGGCCGTCCTGTCCGCCGAACGCTGGGCCTCTCTGCGCTCAGCGCTGGAGGGCCGCTACCGGCTCCGGGGCCACCTGCGAGGCGGCAGCCAGAAGTGCCACAACATCCTCCAGGCGGTGCTGCGGTGCTCGATCTGCAACGGGCCGATGAGCTTTCACTCAGGCAGCCAACGATCCAGGGCCGGCCACCCTGGCTACCTCGGCTGCAGGGAGGCCAACCGCCGGCAGGGCAGCGCCTGCACCAACACCGGCTACATCAACTACGCCTAGGCCGAAGCGCACGTTCTGACCAGGCTGCAGGCCACCCAGTGGGAGTCGATGCTGGCCAGGACTGAGGACAACTGCGCCCGCCACGAGATCGAGGGGGAGGTTGCCCAGCTG
>NZ_JAGQBY010000078.1:0-14691 GCF_024345875.1 Synechococcus sp. EJ6-Ellesmere | reverse complement strand
CCCGCCCAGGCCGAGCGGCAGCAACCGTCTCAGGTGGTGGCCGCCAACGCTGGCCGCGCCCAGGAGGCGCTGCGGGTGCTGGAGGAGTTCGGCCGCGCCGGTGATCCGCTCCTGGCCGCCGAGGCCGCCGCAATCCGCTACGCCCTCTACGACCTGGAGGTGGATCTGATGCGGGCCTGTGGCGCCGCCGCGGGCCGCCGTGAGCTGCTGCTGCGCTGCCATTTGTATCTGATCACCAGCCCGTCACCTCGCCTGCTCGAGACCGTGGCCGCGGCCCTTGAGGCGGGGGTGCGCCTGGTGCAATACCGGGCCAAGCAGGCTGACGACCTGGAGCGCTGGCAGGAAGCCCGTGCCCTGCGTCAGCTCTGCTCGAGTCATGGCGCCCTGTTCATCGTCAACGACCGGGTCGACCTGGCCCTGGCCGTGGAGGCCGATGGGGTGCACCTGGGCCAGGGTGACTTGCCCCCCGCCGAAGCGCGCCGCCTGCTGGGCCCGGATCGCCTGATCGGCCGCAGCACCCAGCGGATCGAGCAGTTGCGTCAGGCGGTGGCCGATGGCTGCGACTACGTGGGCGTTGGCCCCATCAACGCCACCCCCACCAAGCCCGGCCGTGAACCCGTTGGCCTGGCCTATGTGCGCGAGGCGGCGGCTGAAAGTCCGATTCCGTTCTTTGCCATCGGCGGGCTCGATGCCGGAGCGGTGGCGCCGGTCGTGGCGGCCGGCGGTCGCCGGGTGGCGGTGGTGAGGGCGATCATCGAGGCAAGCGATCCGCATGCGGCCAGCCGCGAGCTGCTCGCGGCCCTGCAGGAGGAGGCATGAGCGAGGAGAACTGGGCCAGCGGCAGCCTCACGATCCAGCTGAACGGGGAAGCACGCACCTGCCCGGCTCACTTGCCTCTGCTGGAGGTGCTGCGCCACTTCGGCTACGAACCGCGGCTGGTGGTTGTGGAGTTCAACGGCGAGATTCTGCCCCGCACGGCCTGGGCCGAGCAGGCCGTTGGTGGGGACGCCGTACTTGAGGTGGTCACCATCGTGGGGGGTGGTTCCTAGATTCGGCGCACTTGCTTCGGGTGACATCTGTGTCCCCTCGTCCCTTCCCAATCGCCTTCGCCAGGTTCCGCCGGCTCTCCCTGCTGGTCCTGATGCCTCTCCTGGTGAGCGGCCTGCTGCTGCTGTCCTCGCCGGCTCCCAGCTGGGCGGCCCGCGGCGGGCGCATCGGCGGCGGCAGCTTCCGCTCGGCCCCCTCCATGCCCCGCAGCTACAGCGGCGGTGGCGGCAGCTACCGGGGTGGCTATGGCGGTGGCGGATACCGCGGTGGCTATGGCGGCGGGATCGGCTTCCCCTTCCTGATCCCCATCTTCGGCTTCGGCGGCGGCGGGCTGTTCGGTTTCCTGATCCTGATGGCGATCGCCGGTTTTCTCGTGAACGCCCTGCGCGGCGCCGGCGGCGGCATGACCAGCGGCGGCGGTTCCCTGGCTGCGGCTCCCCGCGCCGATGGGCCCGTGAGCATTGCCCAGTTGCAGGTGGGCCTGCTGGCCTCGGCCCGTGAACTTCAGGATGACCTGCGCCGCCTGGCCGCCACCGCTGACACCACCGGCAGCACCGGTCTGCAGCGGCTGCTGCAGGAAACCAGCCTGTCCCTGCTGCGCCAGCCCGATCTCTGGGTCTACGCCAACAGCGAACTGGGCCAGGTGCCTTTCGCCAGCGCCGAATCCACCTTCAACCGTCTCTCGATGACCGAGCGCAGCAAGCTGCGCAGCGAGGTCACCTCCAATGTGGGCGGACGGCGCTTCCAGGATGAAGCTGCCGCCAGTGGCCCCACCGATGCCACCAGCGACTTCATCGCCGTCACCCTTCTGGTGGCCAGCCGTGGCCGCATCCCCCTCAAGACCATCAGCAGCGCCGATGATCTGCGCGACGCCCTCGGGGTGATCGGTGCGGTGTCCGCCAGTGATCTGATTGCCCTCGAGGTGATCTGGCAGCCAGAAGGGAAAGGAGAAGTGCTCAGCACCGAGGAGCTGCTGACGGCCTATCCGCAGCTGCAGCACCTCTGAGGGCCAGCAGGATGCGCAGGGCCGCCATGGCGGCCCCGTATCCGTTGTCGATGTTCACCACACTCAGCCCTGGGGCGCAGCTGGCCAGCATCCCGTTGAGGGCGGCAGCCCCGCCGGCGCTCACGCCGTAGCCCACCGACACCGGAACGCCGATCACCGGCTGGGGCAGCAGCCCCGCCAGCACCGTGGGCAGGGCGCCTTCCATGCCGGCGCAGGCAATCAGCACCCGGGCGCTTCGCAGCCGCGGCAGCTGCTCCAGCAACCTGTGCAGGCCGGCCACACCCACATCCACCACCAGCTCGGTGCTCACCCCATGGCAGCGCAGGGCCAGCTGGGCCTCATGGGCCACGGGCAGATCACTGGTGCCGCCGCAGAGCACCTGCACCAGACCGAGGGCCGGATCGGCAGCGGGCAGGACGCCGCTGGTGAGACAGCGGGCCTGGCGGTGGTGCTCCAGGGCGGCGCCGATCTCGGGCCGCTCGCGGCGCAGCCACGTCTCGATCGCTGCGGCTTTCCCGGCGGTCACCCGCGTCACCAGGGCGAGCTCGCCGGCCTGGTGCAGACGCTCGAGGATCGTCGTGATCTGATCGACGTCCTTGGTCTCACCCCAGACCGCTTCCAGCATTCCCAGCCGCTCACGCCGCCCAAGATCCAGCCGCGCCAGGGGCTCGCTGGGATTCATTGGGCGATCAGCTCGCCGCTGAAGAGCAGGGGGAAGGGCTGAGGATCGCTGCGACCGGTGCCCTGCCGCGCCAGCTGATCAAAGCGCTCCTGCACCCGCTCCACCTCGGCGGTGGCGATGCCGTGCCACTGGCGACGACTGGCCCAGTGGATCAGCAGCACTCCCTCCTCGCTGTCGGCATCCCAGTAGATCCGCCGCTCGAGGAAACCGCTCTGCGCCTGCAACCAGGGCTCCCAGCTCTGCCGCTCCGCCTCCAGCCAGGCCTCCCGATCGGCGGCGGGCACCTTCAGCCGCAGGACCTCCACCACCACCTGCTGCTGGATCCCGTCCTGTTGGACAACGTCGCTGGGAGCCGCGGTGACGGCGGTGGGTGTCACGCCCAGGAGCAAGGACAACAGCAGCAGCGCCAGGGCGCAGACCCTACCCATTCCCGCCTCCCCACGGCTCCAGCAGGGCCACGGTGTGGCAGGCGATCCCTTCCTCCCGTCCGGTGGGGCCGAGGGTCTCATTGGTGGTGGCCTTGATGCCCACCTGGTCTGGATCGAGCCCCATGCGCTGGGCGATGGCGACGCGCATGGCGGCGATGTGGGGCCGCAGCTTCGGGCGCTCGGCGATCACCACCGTGTCCACATTCACCACCTGCCAGCCCCGCTCCCGCACCAGGGCCACCACCTGCTCCAGCAGCACCAGGCTGTCGGCACCGCGCCAGCGCTCGTCGTCCGGGGGGAAGTGCTGGCCGATGTCCCCCAGGCTGAGGGCCCCCAGCAGGGCATCCATCAGGGCGTGCACGAGCACGTCGGCATCGCTGTGGCCATCGAGGCCCAGCCCGGCGGGGTGCTCCAGGGTCAGGCCCCCCAGGATCAGGGGGCGCCCCGGCACCAGCCGGTGGATGTCGTAGCCGTTGCCGATCCGCATCTGCGACCGCCCCTGCTGCTGCTCTTGCCAGCGACGGTAGAGGTCGGGACGCCTCCGTTTCGTGCGCTCCTGCTGCTGTTCGGCCCGCCAGCGGGCGATGGCGCCGTGGTCACCGCTACGCAGCACCTGCGGCACCGCCAGACCCCGGAACTCGGCCGGGCGGGTGTAGTGGGGATGCTCCAGCAACAGGGCGCTGTGGCTTTCCTCCAGCAGCGACTCGGCGCTGCCCACCGTGCCCGGCAGCAGCCGCACCACGCCGTTGATCAGCACCATCGCCGCCAGCTCGCCACCAGTGAGCACGAAATCCCCCAGCGACACCTCCTCATCAGCGAGGGTGCGGATGCGCTCGTCGAAGCCCTCGTAGTGGCCGCAGAGCAGCACCAGCTGGTCGTGATCCGTGGCCCAGCGCTGCAGGTCGGCCTGGCTCAGGGGCTGACCCTGGGGGCTGAGCAGCAGCACCCGGCGCCGCTCCAGCACGGGGATCGACTCGAAGGCCGCGAACACCGGCTCCGGCTTGAGCACCATTCCCGCCCCGCCGCCGTAGGGCTGGTCGTCGACCTTGCGGTAGCGGTCGCTGGCGTGGTCGCGGGGGTTGTGGGTGTGCAGCTCGGCGATGCCGGCGTTGAAGGCCCGCCCGATCACCCCGAGGCTGGTCAGTGGCGCAAACGACTCGGGAGCCAGGCTCACCACATCCAGCCGCATCGCGCTCAGCTCTCCGCTGGGGCCGGGCGGCTGACGCGGCGGATCTCCGAGCAGAAACTGGCCTGCTCCGGCTGGCCATCGGCGCCGTTGACGATCACGCTGCGCAGGCGCAGGTTCGGTTTGGTGAACCAGATCCGTTCGCGCTGCTCCTGGCCAGCGCTGGTGATCACCAGCTCCAGGCTGCCGTCGGGCCACAGCTGCCAGTGGCCAATGCTGCCCTCGGCGCCCAGCAGGCTTCCGCCGGCCTCGAAATCGAGCTGCCGGGCCTCGCCATCGGGAGCCGTCACCTCCAGCCCCCCCAGGGAGCGGCCGGGGGCGGCCGGGCGCAGGCTCACCCCCAGGTCGCCGCGGTTGCTGTCATGCCAGGCGTCATCGTCGCCGCTGGCGGCTGTGGTGGCCTCCATCCGGCTGCGCAGCACCATCCACTGACCGGCGCAGAGGTCGAGAAAGGCTGGCAGGTCCTCGGGGGGGAAGGCGGGGCTGGTGCCGTTCACGGCGGTGGCGCACTCTGGCCCTCCATCCTCTCAGTCGCCGCGGTAGCCGAGTTCCGCCAGCCGCGCCGGGTTGCGCCGCCAGTTGGGCACCACTTTGACGAACAGCTCCAGGTACACCGGCCCGTCGAACACCTTCTGCATCTGGGCCCTGGCCCCGCTGCCGATCTCCTTGAGCATCTGACCGCGCTTGCCGATCAGGATTCCCTTCTGGCTGGAGCGCTCCACCAGCACCGTGGCCAGCACGGCGATGCGCTTGCCGTCTTCGACGATATGCTCGACCTGCACCGCCACAGAGTGGGGCACCTCCTCGCGGGTGAGGCTGAGCACCTGCTCGCGGATCAGCTCCGCCAGCAGCAGCTGCTCGGGTTGATCGCTGACCGCATCCGGCGGGTAGAGATGGGGGCCGAGGGGCAGCCGCGCCGCCAGGGCCTCCACCAGTTCGGGGCAGCCGGCACCGGTGCTGGCACTGCAGGCCAGCAGTGGCCAGTCGCTGCGGCGCTGACCAGGATCGGCCGGATCGGCGCGTTGATCGGAGAGCACCAGCAGCTCCCGGTAGCTGGCCTCCAGCTCGGCGGCCCTCTCCGGGTCCACCAGATCGCTCTTGTTAAGGGCCACCAGCACCGGCGCCTTGCTGAAGCGCAGGAGCTCCACGATGAATCCATCGCCGCGCCCCGCCGGCTCGCTGCCATCGACCAGGAGCAGCACCACGTCCACTTCGCCGATGGCGCTGCGGGCGCTTTTCACCAGCCGCTCCCCCAGCAGATGGTGGGGCTTGTGGATGCCGGGGGTGTCGAGCAACACCAGCTGGGCGCTGGGGGTGGTGAGGATGGCCCGCAGCCGGTTGCGGGTGGTCTGGGCCACCGGCGAGGTGATCGCCACCTTCTCGCCCACCAGGTGGTTGAGCAGGGTCGACTTGCCCACATTCGGGCGGCCGATCAGGGCCACGAAACCGGAGCGGAAGCCTTCGGGGGCCTGCTGCGGCAGCGGCAGAGGCACAGGCAAAGACAGCTCTGCGCCCAGCGGCTGCTCCGATTCGGTCTCGCTCAGGCCCGGCTTGTCCATAACCTCAACACTGCCAGCCCACCGGTCCGAGATGTCGGCTTCCACTCCCGCCACCCCCACCTTTCCCCAGGCGATGGAGATCGCGGCAGCTTGGCTGGGCCACTGGCAGAACGGCGAACTCAGTGATGAGGTGCTGGCCGACCGGGTGGGGGAACTGGTGGCCAGCCTCGATGGGGCCCGCGGCTTCTTCGTGGTGTCCCTCACCAGCGACGCCCCGCTGATGGACCGCCTGCCGGAGTGCCTGGTGCTGAGCCTGCGCCAGGCCGGTGATGGGGTGGTGGATCTCAGCGCCCGCAACCTGGCCATGAGCACGGCGATGGCCCTGCATCACCAGCGGGCCGGAGATGAGGGCCAACGGGCCGGATCCGAGCGGGTGGCTCGGAGGTGCACTGAACTGCTGCGGCTGCTGGAGCCAACGGCGGTGAAGCAACGGCTGGAGAGGCTGCTGGCCGGCGCGGAGGGATCGGGAGAGGATGTGGACTTCCTGGATCGCTGGGGCTACGACGAGGCCCAGCGCCAGGCCATCCGCTCAGCTGTGCTGGCGGTGGCTGACGACTGAGCCAGGCCGGGTTGCTACTGCTGGAGCTGGTTCAGTCGCGGCGGCCGCCGCCGTTGAGGGCGATGATCAGGCGCAGGATGAAGATGAACAGGTTGATGTAGGTGAGGTACATGCCCAGGGCGCCGGCCAGGTACTGGTCGTCGCTGTAGGTGCGGGGCATGGTGTAGAAGTCGAGAAAGGCGGCTCCCACGAACAGCACGGTGCCGAAGCCGGCGATCAGCAGTTCGAAGCCGCTTCCCCCGAAGCCGGGGATGAAGATGCCGCCCACGATCTGAATCACCATGGCGATGATCAGTCCGAGGATGCCGAGGCCCACCACACCGGCCAGGGCCTGACCGATGGAGTCGCTCATGCGACGACCCACCACCGACGCGATCAGGAAGGTGATGCCTGTGGCCAGGGTGGCGGTGCCGATGGCGCCGACCCCGGCAACGCTGAGGGCATAAGCCACGATTCCGCTGAGGGTGAAGCCGGTGATCAGGCTGTAGGCCGTGAGGATCGGCAGGGCCGTGCCGTTGTTCCCCTTGGTAGCCGCGTTCTGGGCCACGAAGAAGAGGATGAAGTTGCCGATCAGGGCCACCCAGAACAAGGGCATGAACAGCCCCGGGCTGCTGGCCATCAAGGTGAGGCCTCCCATCACTCCGGCGGCGGTCAGCACCATGCCGCCACCCACGTAGGGCAGCGCTTTGTTGACGACATTGGGACCGACCAGCGCGCCCTGCTGGGCCTCGCGGATCGCTTCCTGGAAATTGCTGCTGGCTGGCATGGGACCAGTGAATTCGGTTCTCACCATCCTGCCAGTGCCGGCGGGTTGGGAGTGTGCGGTTCTCCTCATCCCCGCTGGGCGCTCATCCTCTCTGGGCCGTCCGGGCAAGTCCAGCCGCGTCGCGGCGGGCGTAGGCCTGCACCATGCGCTGCACCAGAGGATGGCGCACCACATCGGCGGCGTTGAGGTGGCAGATCGCCACGCCCTCCACATCCGCCAGCACGCCGGCGGCCTCCACCAGGCCACTGAGCTGGTCGCGGGGCAGATCCGACTGGGTGGGATCCCCGGTGACCACCATGCGCGAATTCTCCCCCAGCCGGGTGAGCACCATGCGCATCTGGGCGGTGGTGGTGTTCTGGGCCTCGTCGAGGATCACGAAGGCATCGGCCAGGGTGCGGCCGCGCATGTAGGCCAGCGGCGCCACCTCGATCACCCCTTTCTCCAGCAGAGCCGTGGTGCGCTCCGCCCCCAGCAGCCCATGCAGGGCGTCATAGAGCGGGCGCAGGTAGGGGTCGACCTTCTGCTGCAGGTCCCCGGGCAGGAAACCCAGCCGCTCGCCGGCTTCCACCGCGGGCCTGGTGAGGATCAACCGCTCCACCCGCCGCTCCTGGAGCATGCGCACGGCCTGAACGGTGGCCAGGAAGGTCTTGCCGGTGCCGGCTGGACCCAGGGCGAGGGTGAGGTCGTGGCCGTCCATCGCATCCACGTAGGCCTTCTGGCGCACGGTGCGGGGCCGCAGCAGCTTGCCGCTCTGGCTGCGGGCCAGCACCTGCTGGGAGAGTTCGCGATGCTCGCTGCTGCGTCCGGTGTCGAGGGCGGTGAGGGCGGTCTGGAGATCCACCGCGCCGATGGGCTGGCCCTCGCCCCAGAGAGGCCGCAGCAGCTCCACCAGAGCCGAGGCCCGCTCCAGCTGAGAGGGCCTGCCCTGGATCACCAACTGAAGACCCCGCAGCACCAGGGAGGCACCGGTGAGGGCCTCAAGGCGATGCAGGGTCGTTTCGGCCTCGCCGGCGAGGGCAAGGGCGGCTTCCTGGTGGGGAAGGTCGATCGAAAAGAGAGGAAGCGTTTCAGCCCCGGCCATGGGGCGTCCGCTCAGGCATCGGCGCTGACGGCCTCAGCTTCAGGCTCGGCGGCAGCTGCTGCAGCGGCTTCAGCAGCGGCGGCTGATTCAGCAGCAGCGGCCTTCGCCGCTTCCTTGACCACCGCTTCGCGGGCTGCGGCCTGCTTGGCCTTGCCGACGGTTTCACCGGGACGGATGGTTTTCTCGATCAGGCCGCCCTTCTCGAGCAAGGAGCGGACCGTGTCGGTGGGTTGGGCGCCCTGGCTCAGGCGCACCCGGATGGCTTCGGCGTCAAGGCGGGTTTCCTTGGTGCGGGGGTTGTAGAAGCCGAGCTCCTCGAGCGGCAGACCGTCCCGGCGGGACGTGCTGTTGGTGGCCACCAGACGGAAGCTCGCTTCCCGCTTCTTGCCGAACCGCTTCAGGCGGAGCTTGATCATCGTGGCCTTGCCTTGCTGACTTGGGTGTTTGGGGTGGACGGAAACTCCGCCTGGCGGTGAGTTCACGCGCCAAACAAGCACCTTACCTTGCCGCCCATCAGAGCTGGCCAAACCCCTTGCGCTTCTTCGGGGGACGACTGGCCTTGCGGGAGCCGCTGCCCCGCCCAGCGGCCGCCGGCATCCCGGGCATGCCGGGCATCCCGGGCATCCCGGGCATTCCGGGCAGGCCACCGCCCATGCCGGGGAAGCCTCCACCCATGCCCGGCATGCCTCCACGGGTCATCTGCTGCATGAAGCCGCGCATCTTCTGAAAGTCGGCCAGCACCTTGTCGACGTCGGCAGGGCTGTGGCCGCTGCCCGCCGCGATCCGCCGCCGCCGTGAAGGCTGGGCGGCCAGCAGCTGGGGCTGCTCCCTCTCGGCCGCTGTCATCGAGCCGATCATCGCCTCGATTTTTCCGAGCTGCTCCTCTCCCTGCTTGAGCATGCCGTCGTCGATCTTGTTCATGCCCGGGATCAGCTTCATCAGGCCGCCCAGGGAGCCCATGCGCTTGATCATGCGCATCTGCTGCAGGAAATCGGAGAAGTCGAACGAGGCTTCCTGCAGCTTCTGCTGCATCTTTGCCACATCGGCCAGCTCCACCTCCTTGGAGGCCTTCTCCACCAGGGTGAGCACATCGCCCATGCCCAGGATGCGGCTGGCCATCCGCTCGGGGTGGAAGGGCTGCAGCGCCTCCACCTTCTCGCCGGTGCCGATGAACTTGATCGGGGCGCCGCTCACCTTGCGGATCGAGAGGGCCGCTCCGCCGCGGGAGTCGCCGTCGAGCTTGGTGAGTACGGCGCCGGTGAGACCCACCTGCTCGTGGAAGGCGCGGGTGAGCTCCGCCGCCTCCTGGCCGATCATCGAATCCACCACCAGCAGCACCTCGTCGGGTGCCGCGGCCTGGCGGATCCGCACCATCTCCTCCATCATCGCCGTGTCGATCTGGAGGCGGCCGGCGGTGTCCACCAGCACCGTGTCAAAGCCTTCCTCCTTCGCCCTGGCGATGCCGGCGGCGGCGATGTCTTCGGGTCTGGCGTCAGCCCCCAGGCTGAACACCTCCACGCCGATCTGTTGACCCAGCGTCTGCAGCTGGTCGATGGCGGCGGGCCGGTAGACATCGGCGGCCACCATCAGCGCCCGTTTGCCCTGCTCCTTGAGGTGCAGACCGAGCTTGGCGGTGGCGGTGGTCTTGCCGGCCCCCTGCAGGCCCGCCATCAGGATCACGGTGGGGGCCTGATCCGCCACCGCCAGCGGGGCGTTCTCACCGCCCATCACCTCCACCAGGGCCTGATGCACCAGCTGGATGAACTGTTGATCGGGGCTGACGCCGCGCACCACCTCGGCGCCCACCGCCTGGGTGCGCACCTCTTCGATGAACCCCTTGACCACCTCCAGGCTCACATCGGCCTCGAGCAGGGCACGACGCACCTGCTTGAGGGCCCCCTCCACGTTGCTTTCCGTGATCCGGTCCTGGCCCTTCAGGCTCTTGACCGCATCCTCAAAACGCTGGGATAGCTCGTCGAACATGGCGTTGTTGAAGGGGTGACCCCAGGAGGGGTGATCGTTGAACCAGACCCTGACACAACGCAGGGGACATCAGCGGCGACTGTGGAAATCAGCCAGTTTCCAGGTGCCGCCATCACGGGCGAACACATAGATGTTGCGCAGTTGGGCGTTGGTTCTGGGCTTGATCACCTTGTCGCCTGAACGGCGCTCCTCGCTGTAGTCGAGTTGGACATCGGCTTCGATCCGCCGTGGACTCTGGTTGGTGAGCCGGAACTGCTGAATCCTGGCCTGCACCTGTTGCTGTTCCCCCAGGGCCTTGAGTCCCCTGGCCTGGGAGCGCAGGTCGGCCACCAGGGCCGGGCGGGCGAGCTGATCGAGGTCGGCCTGGCTGTTGCGTCCGTCCAGAAGTGCCGCTTTGGCTGCCAACCAGCGCTCCAGCAGGAGGCGCACTTCCTGCTGGGTTGGGCTGGCGCTGGTGAGGGGGCCTGGGGCGGTGGGCGCCGACACCGGCGGGTTTGTGCTGGTGGGGGCCTGGCTACTGGCGGGGGGTGTCGCCAGCGGGGGTGCCGCCGGCCGGGGACGCATCACCAGCGAGAGCCCGGCGATCAGGGCAGCCCCGGCTGCCAGAGCGATTCCGGCCATGGCCAGCGGCCGGGCAGCCCGTGGCCGTTGCTCTCGGGCCGCAGCTTCAGCGGACGGCTCCGGGGCTGGGGGCTTGAACCCTTCGCTGCTGTCAGGGGCGAAGGGCTCCAGCTCAGGCATGGCCCAGGGGGCAGCGCTTGCCGCGACTGAGGAGTCTGTAGCGATCACCCCCACCGCCTGGCCGCGGGCCTGGCGGCGATCCTGCTGATCCACGAAGGCCTGCACGTCCCGGTCGGCGAAGTAGGCCTCGAGATCGGCATCCACCTCGATGTCGCGGTAGCCGGGGAGGACGTCCCGGGCCAGCCAGTCCCGGCAGTAGGCACAGAGCTGGGCGAGGGGATCCTCGGCCTGCTCCTCGGCCCAGGCCTTGAGCTCGGGCCCTGCTCCGGCGTTGAAGTGCTGCACGGCCGGCTCGATCTGGCCGAGCAGCAGATACAGGCAGGCCAGCAGGGGCTGGATGCCGGGCTGGGCGGAGGCCTGCAGGCGGTCCTGGGCGGCGGCGATGCGCTCGGGCTTGCGCTGGGCGAAGCCTGAGGCGGTGAGGGCGTAGCTGGCCAGAAACTCCGCCGCTGCGGAGCCGCCTTTGGCCCAGCGGTCGAAAAGATCGACCTGTTCCTGGGCGGTGAGGAAGAGCCGGATCTGCTTGATGAAGGCCTGGAAGTCGTCGCGGGGCAGGCTGGGATCGTCTTCGCCCTCCAGGCCTCCGCGGCGCTTCACCAGACTCTCCAGCAGCTCCAGCCCTTCGGCGCGCTCCTGGGTTGCCGTCAGAGGCCGGCTGACCAGACCCAGCACCCGGAAGGGCAGCAGCGCGTGCAGGTCGTTGGCCAGCTGCAGCCGTTGCTCAGGCATCTGGCCCATGCGTTGCAGTTGCTGGAGGCCTTGTTGCAGGAGCTGGGCCGCAGCCTCGTAGTGGCGCTGGCCCTGCAGCTCCGTGGCGGCGGCGCGGCAGGCCAGGGCCGCCAGCAGGCAGAGGTCGGCCTCGCGGCCGCTGCCCAGGGCAGGGGCCTGGGGCGGCTGCAGGCAAGTGATGGTGGCCTCAAAGGCCTCCAGGGGCATCCCCGCTTCCAGCAGCAGCATCAACCCACCGAGATCCTTCGATGGCGCCACATCAAGGCCGGCCGCCACCCCCTCTCCTTCGCCCGCCTGCTCGATCTCCATCAGCTGGGCCTCGTAGGCCTGGCGGCGCTGGGGGTCGGAGAGCACGTCGGCGCTGGCTTCCAGCAGATCGGCCCGGGCCCGGATCGCCTCCAGGGTGAAGCCCTGATCCGGCGCTTTCTCCAGGCGATGCTGAAGGGTGCGCAAGACGTTCTGGGCATCGGTCGCCGGGCTCACGCCGAGCAGACGGAAGTGGTCGATCGGCAGTTCCAACCCCTTCAACTCACGGGCCCTTGATCCTGGGCGTTGGGGCGAGTGTAGGCAGCGGCATCGGTTTTGACCTTTCCCGCTCAGTCCTCCCCCTACAGTCGTTGGCAACAGCTTCGACTCCCCTTGCCATGACTCAGGAGATCGCCGCCACGCTCCAACCGGCCGCAGACGGATCTGCACAAGAAGCAGTCGGCAGCCACGCCGAACGCCTGGCGGCGCTCTACCCGGCGGGTCCGGCCACGGTGACTCGAGAGGAGGGCCTGACCCTCTACCGGGACATGACTCTCGGCCGCCGCTTCGAAGACAAGTGCGCCGAGATGTACTACCGGGGCAAGATGTTCGGCTTCGTTCACCTCTACAACGGCCAGGAGGCCGTCTCCACCGGGGTGATCAAGGCGATGCGTGCCCAGCACGACTGGTTCTGCAGCACCTATCGCGATCACGTGCATGCCCTCAGCGCCGGTGTGCCAGCCCGCGAGGTGATGAGTGAGCTGTTCGGTAAGGCCACCGGCTGCAGCAAGGGCCGCGGCGGCTCCATGCACCTGTTCTCCAAGGAGCACCATCTGCTCGGGGGCTATGCCTTCATCGGCGAGGGCATTCCGGTGGCCCTTGGCGCCGCCTTCACCAGCCGCTACAAGCGTGATGCCCTCGGCGAGCCAGACAGTGATGCCGTCACCGCCGCCTTCTTCGGCGATGGCACCTGCAACAACGGTCAGTTCTTCGAGTGCCTGAACATGGCGGCGCTGTGGAAGTTGCCGATCCTGTTCGTCGTCGAGAACAACAAGTGGGCGATCGGCATGGCCCACGACCGCGCCACAAGCGATCCGGAGATCTGGCGCAAGGCCGCCGCCTTCGGCATGGCGGGTGAGGAGGTCGACGGCAT
Source organism: Synechococcus sp. EJ6-Ellesmere (assembly GCF_024345875.1). Classification (NCBI taxonomy): domain Bacteria; kingdom Bacillati; phylum Cyanobacteriota; class Cyanophyceae; order Synechococcales; family Synechococcaceae; genus Synechococcus; species Synechococcus sp. EJ6-Ellesmere. The sequence goes on along the minus strand of NZ_JAGQBY010000078.1, from coordinate 1,525 downwards.
GGATGTGCTGGCGGTGCGCGCCGCTGCCCAGCGGGCCGTGGAGCGTGCCCGGGCCGGCGAAGGTCCCACTCTGCTGGAGTGCCTCACGTATCGCTTCCGCGGCCATTCCCTGGCCGACCCCGATGAGCTGCGCAGCGAAGTGGAGAAGGAGTTCTGGGCCAAGCGGGATCCACTCAAGGCTCTGGCCGCCCATCTCACCAGCCACGATCTGGCCAGCCTTGAGGAGCTCAAGGCGATCGAGAAGGAGATCGACGCCGAAGTGGCCGATGCCGTGGAGTTCGCCGTCGGTGCACCAGAGCCCGATCCCGGTGAGCTCACCCGCTACATCTGGGCTGAAGACTGACCCCGGGCCGAATCAGAGCTGGCTGGGCAGCCGGCTCGTGAGGCTGCGTAGCTTGCGCAGTGCTTTGAGTTCCACCTGACGCACCCTCTCCCGGGACACGTCGAGCAGGCGGCCTATCTCAGCAAGGGTGTGGCGTTCGTGCCCATCAAGGCCGAAGCGCAGATCGAGCACCTGGCGTTCCTGCTCGCTGAGGTAGCTGAGCCAGCGCTCCAGCTGCTCGTGGTGCATGCCCCGCTCCACCTGGTCGAGAGGCTCGTCGTGGCTGGAGTCGGCGATCAGATCACCGAGGAAACTGCGCCCCTCCTCACCATTCACCGGGGCATCCAGGCTGGAGGTGGTCAACGACTGGCGCAGCAGCCCGTCGAGTTCCTGGATCGGGATCGCCATGGCTTCGGCGATCTCGCTGCGGCTGGGCATGGCCCCGAGCTTGTGGGCCAGCTCCAGGCTGACGCGGCGCACGGCGCTGAGGCGTTCGCTCAGGTGAACCGGCAGACGAATCGTGCGGGACTGGCAGGCAATCGCCCGGGTCATGCTCTGGCGGATCCACCAGAAGGCGTAGGTGGAGAATTTGTAGCCGCGGGTGGGATCGAACTTTTCCACGGCCCGCTCCAGGCCCAGTGATCCTTCCTGGATCAGATCGAGCAGTTCCAGTCCCTTGCCCTGGTACTTCTTGGCGACGCTGACCACGAGGCGCAGGTTGGCCTTCATCATGCGCTCCTTGGCGCGACGGCCCAGGCGCAGCAGTTGTTTCTGGCGAAGACTGGGGGGATCCTCCACGCCCGAATCGATCAGCTGCATCATCGCCTGCACCTGGTTGCCCAGTTCAATCTCCTCGGCTGGAGTGAGCAGGGGCACCCGTCCGATCGTGCCCAGATACCAGCTGATTGGATCGCTCCCCCGCCGCCGCTGTTCGCGGGGCAGAAGGGTGGAGGCTGTCATGAGCCCATCAGGAAAGTGAATTCAATCTCTGATGAATGGACCAGGGAGTGATGTGATTTCAACAACCTTTCAAGGTTGTGCCAGTAAAACGACACAGTCAACGCCTGGAAGAACTAGGGACTCCTGAAAAAGCCAAATCAACTGCGCTGCAACTGGTCTCAGCGGTTGGAAGCCGATAAACTGGCAGGGAACGCGGCAATTGCGGATTGTCGCCACTGACGATGGCCGCACATGTACCGGAAG
>NZ_JAGQBY010000077.1:0-14813 GCF_024345875.1 Synechococcus sp. EJ6-Ellesmere | reverse complement strand
GCTGGAGTGCGCCCTGCGCAGCGCCACCCTGCTGGGGGTGTTCGGTCTTGGCCGGCTGAGCACCGACCTGCGCCTCACGCTCCAGTCGTTGCAGTTCCGTGAACTCTGGAGCGGGCTGTGGATGCTGCTGCTGGTGATGCTGGCTCTGGAGGCCATGCTTCGGGTGTTGCGTCAGCGCTGGGCGATGCCGGCCCGCTTCGGTCTGACGCGCCGCTCCGTAGGGCGTGGTGGCCGGGAGGTGGCCCTGGGCCTGTTGCTGCTGCTGCCGCTGCTGGTGCTGGTGGCCGTGGCCCTGGGGGTCAACCCGCTGCAGCTGGGGCAGCTCCAGCCCCTGCCCCCCTGGACGGCCGACTGGCCGGCGGTGGTGGCCTTGCCCTGGCCCTCGCTGATCGGCTCCACCCTCGGGCTCACCCTGCTGGCGGCCGCCCTGGCGGTGGGCAGTGCACCGTTGCTGCTGCTGCTGATGGCCCCCTGGCCCTGGGGCCGGGTGCTGATGCAGGCCGTCTGGGCCCTGGGGCGCCTCTGGCCGCCGCCGCTCACGGCCCTGCTGCTGCTGTTCGTGCTGCAACCGGGGGTGCTCACGGCCGCCCTGGCTCTGGCCTTCCACAACCTGGGCATCCTCGGGCGGCTGCTGCTGGAGGCGGAGGAGTCGGCGCCGCTGCAGGCGGAGGAGGCCCTGGCCGCCGCCGGCGCCGGGCCGCGGCTGGCCCTGCTCTATGGCCGCTTCAGTGCCCTGGCCCGCTCCTACCTGGCTTATGGCGCCTACCGCGCCGATGTGATCCTGCGCGAGACGGTGGTGGTGGGCCTGGTGGGTGCGGCCGGGCTGGGCAGCCTGCTGTTGGAGGCTCTCAGTTCCTTCGCCATCGATCAGCTGATCTCCCTGGTGGCGGTCTATGTGGTGCTGACCCTGATGGGGGAAGATCTCAGCGACCGCCTCCGCCGGCGCCTGCTGGCGGCCTGACGCCCGAGCCCATGGCCGTGACCGCGACGCCGCGCAAGCTGATCGTCCTGGGGGACAGCGGTGTGTACGGCTGGGGTGATCCTGACGGCGGCGGCTGGTGCGAGCGGCTGCGGCGCCACTGGATGGGGCTGCCCGATGGACCCGTGCTCTACAACCTCGGGGTGCGTGGTGATGGCCTGGAGCGGCTGGCGGCGCGGCTGCATGCGGAGGTGAGCTCCCGGGGTGAGCTGCGCCGTCAGGCACCCCAGGGGATCGTGATCGGCGTGGGCCTCAACGACACCGCCCGGGTCGGGCGGCCCGACGGCCGCCACCAGCTGGCGCCGGAGGCTTTTCTGTTCGGGTTGCAGCAGCTGTTGCGGGAGGCGGTGCGCCTGGCGCCGGTGCTGGTGATCGGGCTGACGCCGGTGGACGAGGCGGTGATGCCCTTCGCCGGTTGCCTCTGGTATCAGCTGGCCACCGTGCACCAGTACGAGCGCCTGCTGGAGGAGGCCTGCCTGGAGGCCGATGTGCCCTTCCTGCCCCTGCTGGAGCCTCTGCTAGAGGATCCCCACTGGAGCCGGCTGCTCAGTGCAGACGGCCTGCATCTCAATGCCGATGGCCATGGCCGGGTCTACGAGCACATGCGCCAGTGGCCGGCCCTGCTGGCCTGGGCGGGACTGGAGACGCGATTGGAGCGCACGCCGGCCCACTGAGCTCGCCGGCCTCTTCATCCATCCACCGGATCAATCACCCATCTGGGGGAGGTGGGTTCCCCGGATGGGGTGAAGCGCCGCCGGGGCCAGGCGGCAGAGGGTGGAAACACGGACCCACCGCTGTCCCCACCATGCCCGATCCACGACCCCAGCCCCACCAGGACCAGGACCTCCACAGCCGCAATGCCGAGCTGCTGCAGCGCTTTCACAGCAGCGGTGTCCACCGCCTGCGCAACCGGCTGTTGGAGCTGAATCTGCCCCTGGTGCACCAGGTGGCCGTGCGTCAGAGCGGCAGCACCAGGGTGCCGCTCGACGATCTAGTGCAGCTGGGCTGCCTCGGGCTGATCCGCGCGATCGAGGCCTTTGATCCGTCGCGCCACACCGCCCTGAGCAGCTTCGCTGTGCTTTACATCCGCGGGGAGATGCAGCACCACCTGCGTGACCACGAGCAGCCTCTGCGCTGCTCCCGTCAGCTGCGCGAGCTGCACCGGCGTGGCCAGGCCCTGCTGCAGCAGCGTCAGCATCGCCAGCTGCCTGCGCTGGGGGAGGAGGAGCTGGCTGCGGCCCTGGGCTGCTCGCCGCAACGCTGGCGCGAGGCGCTGGAGCTGCATCAGGCCCTGCGGCTGCGCAGCCTCGATGCCCCCGCCAGCGATGGGGAGGAGCGGGGCGACACGCTGCTGGAGCGCCTGCCGGCCCGGGAGCTGCCTGATCCCTGCCGCGCCGATCACGAGGGGGATTCCCTCTGCTGCGAAGGCGAGAACCAGCGCTGGCTGAAGCGCCGGCTGGAGCGGCTCGATCCCAGCCTGCGCCAGCTGATGCTGGAGCGGGTTCTCCATGGTGCGTCCTGGCGGCGGCTTGGGGTGGATCAGGGGCTGCCGGCCCGGGCCAGCCAACGGCGCTTCGATGCGCTGGTGCTGCTGTTGCGCGAAGAAATCCAGCAGTTGGTGCTGGCGCGCCAGGCCCCGCCGGTCTGGCCGGTGCGTTCGCCCGTGGTGGCCCCTGCGCTCAGAGCCCCAGCAGCGGGGCCAGCCCCATCGCCAGCAGGGCGGCGATCAAGGTCTGCAGACCGTTCACCAGTTCATTGCTGAGCCAGGCCAGACGCCCCTGCAGGGTGGCGCCGATCAGGCTCTCGATCAGTGTGGCCACCAGCCCCACTGCCGCCACCAGCAGGGCCGCGGCGGCGGTGGGCAGCAGGCCAAGGACCAGCAGAGCCGCGGCCATCACGGCGCTGCCGCCGAGGCTGGCGATGGTCCCCTCCAGGCTGATGGCCCCTTCGCTGCCCGGGGGCACCGGCCGCAGGGTGGTGATCAGCACGGTGGTGCGGCCCCAGCGTTTGCCGATCTCGCTGCCGCAGGTGTCGGCCAGCTTGGCGGCGAAGCTGGCGGCGAAGCCCAACATCAACAGCGGAGCCGGCGCGCCAGGCACGGTGGTGAGCAGGGCCAGGACGGCACCGGTGGCCGCCGAGCCCCAGACGTTCTCGGGCCCGCGCCGGCCGCCACGGCCTTCTGCCAGCCCCTGCTGCTGCTTACGCCGGATCCCGAGCCGGGTCACGGTCGAGCCCATGGCCAGGTAGAGCACCACTGCCAGCCAGCCGCGCCAGCCCAGAGAGCCCCAGAGCAGGGTGCCGAGGATTCCGGCGTGCACCCAGCCGGCCCTGGTGAGCAGCGGCAGCCGCTGGGCCAGGGCGATCAGTACGGCATTGATCACGAAGGCCAGCAGCCACTGGGTCGCAGGCGGCGGGGCGGAGGGCAAGGCGGGCAGCACGGCACACGGACGATGACCACCAGTTTCCCCGGCACCCATGGCGCTGCCGGCGCTGGCGCCGCGGCAGGCCTCTGTTGCACTCCCCTAAGGGCTGGCGGTGGCGGAGCCGCGGCGGCGGATAATCAGCCCAAACGTCCTGGCTGGCCGGCGTCATGATCTTCAAGCCCAAGGGGTTCTTTCTCAACCTCGACAAGGACGCGGACACCAAGCCGGCGGTGGTGGCACCCGTGGCCGCCAAGCCAGCAAAGCGAGCCAAGGCTGAACCGGTTGCGGCCGTAACTGCCCCTGCGGGTGCTGACGCTCCTGCCGCCGCCTCCTCGTCCTCCGCCTCCGCTGCAGCGGCCCCGGCGCTCACCACCGCCGAGGCGATCGCTGCCGAGCTGCGCCGTGAGCAGGAGAACCGCCCGGCCCCCAGCGTCGTCACCTTCTCCCCCGAGTGCCTGATCCCATCCGGCGCGCTGCCCCGGGCCCGCCGCCGCGCCGGCGCCAATCTGGGCCTGTTCAAGGAGATGGCCAGCGGCATGCTCGGCCGCTGAGCTGAGCGCCACCTTCAGGGATCGAGGCTGCCGTCCAGTGGTTTCCCTCTGGCTTCCTCCCGCCACTGCACCAGCGAGGCCAATCCCGCCACGGCCGCTGTGGAGGTGCGCAGGATGTGGGGGCCGAGGCTCACGGCCTGCCAGCCGGCTGCCTGCGCGGCCGCGCCTTCCGCTGGGCTCCAGCCTCCCTCGGCCCCGATCGCCAGCGCCACCCCATCCATGGCCCCGGCCAGTGGATCGGCTGGGGCCTGCGCCAGGGCAGTACCGAGCAACGGCAGCTCCGCCTCCCGGGTGCTGGCCAGCAGGGCCAGAGCAGCCCGTGTTTCGCCCAGGTAAGTGATCGCCTCCAGAGGCTCCAGCAGCTGCGGCAGCCAGAGGCGTTCGCACTGCTCGCAGGCCTCGCGCAGGATCGCCTGCCAGCGGGACGCCTTCCAGCTGCCGCGTCTCGCCCCGTGCTCGGCCACCAGGGGCTGGAGGCGGTCCACCCCCAGCTCGCAGGCCATGCGCACCACCACGTCGAAGTCGAGGCGGGGGATGGCCACGGCCAGCTCCAGCCAGGGGCTGGCGGCCGCCTGGCGCTGCAGGGGCTGGCCAAGAGGCTGCTCGAGGCGGGCCTGGGGGCCATCGAGCAGCACCGCACTCCAGAGCTGGCCCCAGCCGTCGACCACGGCGAAGCGCTCTCCGGGGCCGTAGCGCAGCACGCGGCTGAGGTAGCGGCTTTCCTCGGGGGCCAGGGCCAGGGTGGTGCCGGCCGCCAGCCGCTCGGGGGCGATCAGCAGGCGGCGCAGCTCACGCACCACTGGCCTCAGTTGGCGCCGTGGGGGAAGAGGGCCTCGGGCACCTCCTCCACCGGCCAGTCGTCATTGACGCCGCCGATCACGATCTCCTCGATCTCCACCACGTCGTTGTCGAGCTGACGCAGGGCGTTGATGAGCACATCGAGAGCCACCCCATCGCTGGTGCCCAGGTCGACCCAGCAGCGGCACCAGGCGTCGCGGTATTCCGGTTCACCCATGCTGTGCATCAGCGCGGGGAGAGTCGCCTCGGCGGCCTCAATGTCGTAGTGCATGGCGCTGAGGTCGATCCCCTCCTCGTGCACCTGCAGGCATTCGGCGTTGAACCCGCCCAGCTTGCCCAGGAAGAACCAGCTGTCGAACACCGTGTCGATGTATCCCTTCTCCCCCTGACCGGGGGGATTGGGGAAGCGCAACCAGATCCAGCAGTTGAACGGATCCACCTCGCGGAAGCGAATGTCCATGGGCGTTGCTCCTTCCAGCATCGACTGGTGACCCCATCAAACACGGTGGCGGCTGCTGCAAGCTGGTGCGGTCCGTGGTCCGCCATGCTGGAGCTCCGATCGATCCGCTACCACCCGGCCACCACCCCCGAGCCGGTGCTGCGCGATCTCAGCCTGACACTGCCCGTGGGCGAGCCGGTGCTGGTGGCGGGCCGCAGCGGCAGCGGCAAGAGCACCCTGCTGGAGCTGATCAGTGGGCTGGCGGAACCCAGCGGCGGCACGATTCTCTGGCAGGGCCAGCCGGTGACGGGCCGTCAGCGCCGCTGGCTGAGCGGCCTGGTGTTCCAGTTTCCCGAACGCCATTTCCTCGGCCTGAGCGTGGGCCAGGAGCTGAAGCTGGGGCAGCGCCGGCTGGGGAGCGAGCGGCTGGAGGCGGTGCTGGGCCAGGTGGGTCTGCAGGGGGTGTCGCTGCAGCAGGCGCCGGAGCGGCTCAGCGGCGGCCAGCAGCGGCGCCTGGCCCTGGCGGTGCAGCTGCTGCGTGACCCGAAGGTGCTGCTGCTGGATGAGCCCACCGCAGGGCTGGACTGGTCGGTGCGCCACGAGGTGCTGCAGCTGATCGCCCAGCTCGGCCGCCAGCGGGCTCTGCTGTTGGTCACCCATGAGCCGGAGGTGTTCCAGAGCGTGGTGAGGCAGGCCTGGCGCCTGAGCGACGGGGGCCTTCAGGCCCTGCCGGCGCTCCGTACGATGCCCTGAGTTGGCGGAGGGCGCAGCGATGCCCGATCAGTTGGTACGGGCCACGGCGGCCGATGGGGGAATCCGCCTGGTGGCGGCGCTCACGACCGTCACCAGCCGCTACGCCCGGCGGCGCCATGGCCTGTCGTATCTCACCACGGCGCTGCTGGGGCGGGCGATGACGGCGGGGTTGCTGCTGGCCAGTTCGATGAAGGTGGCCCACGGGCGGGTGAACCTGCGCATCCAGTCGGATGGCCCGCTGCGCGGGCTGATGGTGGATGCGGGCCGCGACGGCAGTGTGCGCGGCTATGTGGGCAACCCCGGCCTGGAGCTCGATCTGATCGAGGACGCCGAGGGCCTGCATCAGTTCGACTTCCGCAAGGCCACCGGCACCGGCTACCTGCATGTGGTGCGTGACCTGGGCAAGGGGGAGCCGTTCAGCAGCACGGTGGAGTTGGTGAGCGGCGGCATCGGCGACGACGTGGCCTCCTACCTGCTCCATTCCGAGCAGACCCCCTCGGCGGTGTTCGTGGGCGAGCAGATCGACAGCAGCGGCGTGCGCTGCTCCGGTGGAGTGCTGGTGCAGGTGCTGCCCAAGGCGGCGCGGGAGCCGGCGCTGGTGGCGCTGCTGGAGGAGCGTTGCCGGGAGATCACTGGCTTCAGTGCTCGCCTGGCCGCCTGCAAGGACGACCTCAAACTGCTGCTGGAAGACATCTTCCCCGACCTCGATCCCCAGCTGCTGGAGGACGCCGAGGCCCGTCAGGATGTGACCTTTCACTGCCCCTGCACCCGCCGCCGCAGCGTCAATGCCCTGCGGCTGCTGGGTGAGCAGGAGCTCGCCTCGATCCTGCAGGAAGACGGCCGCGCCGAGCTCACCTGCCACTTCTGCAACGAGGTGTATGGCGTGGAGGAAAGGGAACTGCGGGAGCTGATCGCCGAGCTATCGCTGGCCTAGGCGATCAGCAGGGCGCCGAGCAGCAACAGGATCAGGGCCGGCAGGCTCTGCACCTGATTCAGGGCCAGGGGCAGACCGAGGGGCAGGGCCGGATCGAGCCCCAGGGTGAGCAGACCTCCCAGCAGCAGGCCCACGCTGAGCAGGGCGAAGCTCCAGCCCACGGCGGCCAGGAAGCGGCCGTTTCGGCGCCTGAGGTTGACCACCGTGACGCCGGTGGCCAAGGCCAGAAGCACCTCAGCTGAGCCGGGCGGGGTGATCAGCACCAGAAGCAGCAGCAGGCCATCGGCCACCAGGGGAAACCAGCGCTCGCGCCCGTCCGCCAGGGCAATGCTGGGCATGGAGAAGCTGGGGGCCTGCAGCTTGTTGCCGCCACTGAGCTGGGGCAGGGAGGGCAGCTGGGGCAGGGAAGGCCGCGAAGGAACCCTCGCCGGCGCCGGCTTGATCTCCTCGCGCTTGGAGGCGGTGACCGCAGCGCTGCTCACCTTGCCCTGCTGCCGCTCCCGCAGCCGCTCCATCAGCACCGCGTCGTAGGCGGCCTCCACCTTGGCGCGAGCCTGGGGGTCGCCTGCGACCGCCTCCAGCTGACGCTGGCGGGCCATCTGCACCTCATCGAAGCTGGCGTCGGGGGTGACGCCAAGCCGTTCGTAGGGGCTGCCGCTGGGGGCGGGTTCAGAACCGTTGGTCATGGCCTCCGGTGCGTGGGGCTGGGTCGTGGCCCGAGCGTATCGAGGCGCGGGGCGTGTGGCTGTGCGCAGGGGTCGATTGAGACCTGCCGGCCCTGCTGCTGCGGCTCAGAACAGGGGCTCGCTGCAGTGGTAGCCCGCGTCCTGCTGCAGCTCCAGACGCCGGGCCTCCGCTTCGTCGATCGCCAGCCAGTGGCGGCTCTTGAGCAGGGGCAACTGGGGGGGCAGGTGGCTGCCTTCGCGGATTTCCACGGCTTCCTGGCTGGGCAGAAAGCGGACGTAATCAGAACCTCCATCCCTGCGGGGGCGAACCAGCCAGATCGGCTGAGGCATGGCCGTTACCTTGACCTTTCGTTGCAATTGATTCTGGCGAGGCCGGCGGCGGGCTGTGGCTCAGATCGCGATCGGTTCGACGCCGCTCACCACCGGCGCCACGGCGCTGAGCTCGAGCTCGGGGTGATCCTCCTTGAGCTGGTTGAGGTTCCACTCGTTCTTGAACAGCAGCACCGGCCGGTCCCAGGCGTCGCGCACGGTCTTGCAGTTGAAGATGCGGCCGACACTCTCCAGCGCCGGCCAGCCGCCCACCACCCAGCGCGCCACGCTGAAGCCGAGGGGCTCCAGGCGTGTGTCCACCCCGTATTCGTTCTCCAGCCGGTACTGCACCACCTCCATCTGCAGCTGGCCCACCGCCGCCAGGATCGGATCACGCTTGCTGGCGTCGGTGTCGTAGAGGATCTGCACGGCACCCTCCTCGCGCAGCTCATTGACCCCCTTGCGGAAGCTCTTGAAGGCCGAGGGGTTGGGGTTGCGCAACCAGGCGAAGATTTCCGGGCTGAAGCAGGGGATGCCCTCGTATTCCACCTTCGGGCCCACATAGAGGGTGTCGCCGATGGCGAACATGCCGGGGTTGTTCAGGCCGATCACATCGCCGGGGTAGGCGGTATCGACCACCTCGCGGTCCTGGCCGAACAGCTTCTGGGGACGGGAGAGGCGGATGGTGCGGCCGCTGCGGGCATGGCGCACGCTCATGTCCTTCTCGAAGCGGCCCGAGCAGACCCGCACGAAGGCGATGCGGTCGCGGTGACGCGGGTCCATGTTGGCCTGCAGCTTGAACACGAAGCCGCTGAACTCAGGTCGCAGCGGATCGACGGGGCCCCCATGGCTGGTCCTGGCCACGGGCCGCTGGGCCAGCTCCAGGAAGGCATCGAGGAAGGGGTGCACGCCGAAGTTGGTCATCGCCGAGCCGAAGAACACCGGGCTGAGTTCACCGGCATGGACCAGCTCAAGGTCGAGATCGGCACCGGCGCCATCGAGCAACTCCAGTTCCTCAAGGGCCTGAGCCAGGAGTTCCGGCTCCACCAGGTCGGCCAGTTCGGGGCTGCCGGCGGCCAGACGCTGCTCGGCGGCCTGACGGCCCCGTTCGGCCCGCGTGAACAGGATCACATCGCGGCTGCGGCGGTCGATCACCCCACGGAAGCGGTCGCCGCTGCCGATCGGCCAGTTCACCGGCCAGCAGGTGAGGCCCAGCTCGCTCTCGATCTCATCGATCAGCTCCAGGGGCTCCCGCCCCGGCCGGTCCATCTTGTTGATGAAGGTGAAGATCGGAATCCGCCGCATGCGGCAGACCTCGAACAGTTTGCGGGTCTGGGGCTCAAGGCCCTTGGCGGCGTCTTCGAGCATCACCGCGTTATCAGCGGCGGCCAGTGTGCGGTAGGTGTCTTCCGAGAAGTCCTGGTGGCCGGGGGTGTCGAGCAGGTTGATCGTGCTGCCGTCGTAGTCGAACTGGAGGACGGTGGAGGTGATCGAGATGCCGCGCTGCTTCTCCAGTTCCATCCAGTCGGAGGTGACCTTGCGCTGTTCGCCCTTGGCCTTCACCGCCCCGGCCTGCTGGATGGCACCGCCGTAGAGCAGCAGTTTTTCGGTGAGGGTGGTCTTGCCGGCGTCGGGGTGGGAAATGATCGCGAAATTGCGGCGCCGGGCCACGGCGTCAGCCAGGGCCTGCTGCTCGGGATCGGCGGCCTGGGCGGCCGGGGCTGAGGCTTGGGCTGTCATCCCCCCAGCCTGCCACCCCTGGTTGTGGCGAGCGGCCTGCGAAGCCGATCTAGCTTGAGGGAACCTGGGGCATTCATTATCAAACGCTTCTCGGCCCTGGCTCTCACCACCGCCCTGGTGATGAGTTCGGTGGTCTATGGCGCCGACCGACCGGCAGCAGAGACCACGGCGCCGGCAAGTGACAGGATCACGCTTGTGGAGAGCGGGCTCAGCGCCGCAACCACCAAGGCGCTCAACCAGTCCGCCAGTGCCGCCTTCGCAGAAACCAGTGCACCCGGCGCCGTGATGGCCGTGAAGACCGCCGAGGGCACCTGGGTGGCGACGCTTGGCTACGAGGACTGGGCCAGGACCGTGCCTATGGCCGCGGACGTCAACCAGCGCATCGGCAGCGTCACCAAGACCTTCACGGTGACGGCGCTGCTCCAACTGGCCGAGCGGGGCGCGCTCTCGCTCGACGACCCCATCGAGACCTACGTGCCGGGAATGCCCAACGGCAGGGCGACTCTGGCCCAGCTGGCCGAGATGCGCAGCGGCATCCCCAGCTACACCTTCAACCAGAGCTTCCAGGACGCGCTTTTCGCCGATCCCGATACTCCGTGGACGCCCCAGCAGCTCGTCGACCTTGTGAAACAGGACGCGCCGTTGTTCCCACCGGGAGAGATGGTCTTCTACTCGAACACCAACCTCGTGCTGCTGGGGATGGTGATCGAGCAAGTCACGGCCAAGCCCATCGAGACGGTGCTGGCTGAGCAGATCCTCAAGCCGCTGGGGCTCGACCACACGCTGATGCCCACCGACGCGACCTTTGCGGCGCCGCACGCCCAGGGCTACACGCTGCAGGGCGTCAAGGGCAGACAACCGGTTGATGCCACGGACTGGAACCCGTCGTGGGGGTGGACGGCCGGGGCGATGATCTCCAACCTCAACGACCTTCTGGTGTGGGGTGAAGCGCTCGGCACCGGCAAGGGGATCCTCTCGGGCGCGACCCAGGCCAAGCGCCTCGCCTCGTTCGACTTCACCATCCCGATCTACCTCGGGCCTGATGCACGGGCGCCCCAGACCCCGGCAAGGGCCTATGGCATGGGCCTCGCCCGCGCCCTCGACTGGTACGGCCATGAGGGGGAGCTGCCGGGCTTCAACACTGAGGTGCAGCACTACAAGCCGAAGGGCATCACCCTGGTGGTGATGGTGAACACCGACATCGCCTCGGGGCAGACCTGCGCGGAGGGCCAGCCGACCGTGCCCGGGAACGATGGTGTCGGCCCGTGTCAGTCCGCCGCATCGCGCATTGCCCAGGCCCTGGCGGCCGCGCTCGGCCACCCGATGGTGGAGCCGAACCCAGCCGCTCGGTAAGGCACTGCCACTGGTGGCCGCCAGCGCTTGCACCCCCTACGGGTGGCGTTATGGTTCTCGAACCTGACCACCCCCTCCGCCGTGGGCCTCACCCCAGCGCGCCCCGATCTGATCGATCCCGCTGGGACCGCGGGCCCAGGGGCTGAGGCCGTGCGCCTGCAGGGCGGCCAGATCGGTGCCAACGGCCTGCTGGAGCCCGATTTCCCGGCCACCGCCCCGGCGGCGAACCCCGTTTTTTATCGCACCTATTCCCGCCGCACCGAGGGCGGTCGCGAAAGCTGGCACCAGGTGTCCGAGCGCAATCTGGAGGGTCTGCGCCAGCTGGGCCATCTCGATGCGGCGGAGGTGGAGCTGATCCGGCGCATGCAGAAGCACCAGCAGGCCCTGCCCTCGGGGCGCTGGCTCTGGATCGGCGGCACCCCCTGGATCGAGCAGCGCCACAACTTCTCCGGTGCCTACAACTGCACCTCCACCAACCTGATCGACTGGGAAGCCTTCGGTCTGATGATGGACCTGGCGATGATGGGCTGCGGTACCGGCGCCATCATCGAGCCGCACCTGATCGAGCGCCTGCCGCTGGTGCGCAACCGGCTGGTGATGGAGAGTGTGACGCCGATCGGCCTCACCCCGGCCGGAGCGCGTCAGGAGGCCACCAGCCACACGGTGGAGGGGCAGCGGGTGGCGATCAAGGTGGGTGACACCCGCCGCGGCTGGGTTGACAGCTACCAGCTGCTGCTGGAGCTCTGCAGTGATGAGCGCTTTGACGCCGCCACGCCGATCAGCGTGAGCGTGGACCTCTCCGACGTGCGGCCGGTGGGCGAAACGCTCAAGGGTTTCGGCGGCATGGCCAATCCCGTGAAGCTGGGCGACCTCTACGGCCGCGTGGCCCAGATCCTCAACAAGGCCATCGGCCGCCGGCTCACCTCGGTGGAGTGCTGCCTGCTGATCGATGAGGCCGCCGTCACGATCGTGGCCGGCAACATCCGCCGCAGCGCCGGCATGCGCCAGTTCGCTGCCGAGGACCTCTCCGCCGCCGGCGCCAAGGAAAACCTCTGGCAGCAGGACGCCGGCGGCAACTGGAGCATCGACCCCGAGCGTGATGCTCTGCGGATGGCCAACCACACGCGGGTGTTCCACAGCCGCCCCAGCAAGGAGGTGGTGCTGGAGGCGGTGGTCAAGCAGTTCCAGAGCGGGGAAGGGGCGATCCAGTTCGCACCCGAAGCCATCGCCCGCTCCAATGCCGATCTGCTGCCCACCCCTGAGCTGCGCAGTGAGTTCATCGACATCTATGTGGATCAGGGCCGCGAGGAAGCCGGCCGCTGGCTGCAACTGCACCACCCCGAGATCACGGCCGCCGAGCTGGAGCACCGGCTCGGGCGCTACGGGCTGAATCCCTGCGGCGAGATCCTCGGCGCTGACTTCCACTGCAACCTGGCCGAGATCCACCTGAACCGGATCGATCCCGCCGACCACCAGGCCCAGGCCGATGCCTTCAAGGCCGGTGGCCTGGCGGTGGCCTGCCTGCTCAACCACGACTTCGAAGTGGAGCGCTACCGCCAGAGCCGCGCCTGGGATCCGATCGTGGGGGTGAGCTTCACCGGCCTGTTCGACTTCTTCGTGCATGCCTTCGGCACGCCCTGGCTGCGCTGGTGGGAGCAGGGCCGCCCTGAAACCGAGGCAGGCCTGGCGTTCAAGGCCCAGGAAGCGGAGTATCTGGGCCGCTGGAAGCAGATCGTGAACGAGGCGGTGTGGGACTACTGCGACCGCCATGGCCTGCGCCGCCCCAACCGTTGCACCACCGTGCAACCGGCCGGCACCAAGAGCCTGCTCACGGGCGCGAGCCCCGGCTGGCACCCGCCCAAGGCGCAGCGCTTCATCCGCCGCATCACCTTCCGCAAGAACGATCCGGTGGCCCTGGCCTGCATGGACTACGGCTACACGATCGTGCCGAGCCAATCTGACAAGGACGAGAACGGACGGCTGCTGGATGATCCCTTCGATCCCCGCTGCGGCGAATGGCTGGTGGAGATTCCCACCGAGGTGAGCTGGGCGAACATCCCCGGCGCCGATGCGGTGGAGATCAACAATTTCTCGGCCCTGGCCCAGTTCGACTTCTACATGCAGGTGCAGAAGCACTACACGGCCCACAACACCTCCGCCACGGTGGAATTCCGCGAGAACGAGATCGAAGGGCTGGCCGAAGCGATCCACCAGGCGATCGATGGCGGTGAGGGTTACATCTCGGCGGCGCTGCTGGCCCGCTTCGATGCCAATGCCACCTTCCCGCGGCTGCCGTTCGAGCCGATCGACCAGGCCACCTACACCCGCCTGCAGCAGGAGGTGGTTGCCCGCCGCCGCACGGCTGATTTCTTCGAGGCGCTGCAGCGTTACGACCAGGGTGAACTGGTGGAAGCTGGTCCTGCCGGTTGCGATTCCGACAAGTGCCTGCTGCCCCTGGCCAAGCCAGCCCCATGAGTATTTGCAGCCGGCGCCATGCGGGTTTAGAGGCTCCATGGGCGGGCCTGGTGATCAGCCTGCTGTCCTTGGTTCTGCCTGTCCTCCCGGCTCGGTCCAGCAGCGATCTCAACCCCGATATCGAGAAGATGTGCCAAGGCCTGGCGGTGATCAACACCGAACTGGGGGCCACAGCCGCACCGGGTTCACCGATGGGCAAGCGCATGCAAACCGAGCTGTCGCTCTCCCAGGCTCAATATGGCGCGCTGTGGTCGCTGATGAAGCTCACCAATACGAGCACCTGTTCATCGTTGTACTGATATAGCCGGAGTTCAACCATGGGTCGCGGCCGCCTCGAAGCTTTCAGTGATGGGGGTGTTCTGGGCCAATCTGCATCTGCTCTTCTGGTTGGCGCTGGTTCCCTTCGCGACCCGCTGGATCGGCGAAAACCACTACGCCGCCCTGCCAACGGCGGTCTACGGCCTCAACCTGCTGCTGGCCGCCGTGGCCTACTGGATCCTGCAGCAGGCGATCATCAGCAACGAAGGGAAGAACTCCCTGCTGCTCTATGCCCTTGCCGTGCTCGCTGCCTTCGCAGCACCATGGCTGGCGCAAGCGGTGTATGTGCTGGTGGCCTTGATCTGGATCATCCCCGATCGGCGCATCGAGCAGGCCCTGCTGGAGGAGTGAGTTGATGATTAGGTCAACGGACTGCATCGCTGTGAACAGTTGGTTCACTGGTCAGAGAACCACTGCTCCCGTTTTGATACCGGTGTGCAAAACTCAGACCTCATCAGGGGTTCGTGGCATCACCGAGGCTGGTTAGCAAGTGGTTCACGGAATGGGGGAGACAGTGGCGGGTGGTTCCCGGAACCATCCAATGACAAGTTAGGCGCATGCCATCGCCACCGGTGATATGCTTGTCGAGCATGGTGGCTGCGCCATCTTGCGTGCTGGATGGTGTAAGGAAACACACCGCGAAAGCGGAGTCTAGAGGAGGTTCGATTCCTCCTCCCAGAATTTGAACTACTACAACTCTTGATTCGCCCCTCGAGAAGTCCTTCAAAGATTTACAAGTATCACGTAGAGAATCTGCGTGAGATTGAAAAGGCTCTAGATAGTGTTGCGCGCTTAGCTAAGCAAGAGATTGCCCAAAGCGATTCTCATCGGACGCTTAATTCACTCCTCATGCTATATACATTCCTGATAGGTGCTTGGGCGGAGTGTAGGCTAAAAAAGCTTTTGCATGAACAGTTTGGTTTTAGCGAAGGGGGGTCTCCAGTTCGCTACAGTAGACACCAGATGTAGCGTCTTGCCTTTTTCTCACGCCCTTCGCCATGGCCGGTTCACCACGTTGATCTGGATCTCTTTTGGTGAACTGTCACTGCTGGGGG
>NZ_JAGQBY010000076.1:0-14936 GCF_024345875.1 Synechococcus sp. EJ6-Ellesmere | reverse complement strand
TTCTCGGCTGCATGGTGGTGGAGACCGGTGAGCCGCAGCTGGAGAACCTCGATGTAATCGAGGCAGGCAGTGGTGCCGGTCGCGGGGCGATGCAGTACACCGGCGTGCGGCGCAGCGCCTATGACGCCGCACGTCTACATGCCATCGCAGAAGGCATCGATCCCAACAGCAACGGCTGGCAGGAGCAGTACTTCGCCGAGGAGTACGCCGGGTTGCATGACCCGCCCGAGGGCTCGCTGATCGGCTGGACCCGGGTATTTGAGGACCGGCCTTCTGGCATGGATTCAGCAGTGGCAGCGGCCTACTGGACCGGTTCAGCTGCCGCGGCTGAGGGTTACTTCAGGCCCGGCACCCCGCACCTAGAGCGGCGCCAAGCAGGAGCCCAACGGATCTGGCAATTGCTGCAGGGCGGTGAGCTTGTGCTGCCTCCCGCAGGGGGCTGATCAACCGGCAGGAGGAAAGAGAACCGTGACACCAGAACCAGCACGACGGCCACCCTTCGACCGGGAGCGATTCATCTTTAAGACCCTGGCGGTGGTGATCGGCACCCAGCTGCTGATCTATTCGCTCGCCGCTGGGGTTTGCGGCCAAAGGGCGCTCCAGGGCCGTCCTGTCGGTCAGATCTGCCCCGGCACGTTGGAGCAGCTGCAGGGCGGCTTTGATTCCACCCTCAAGCTGCTGCTGGCGCTGCTGGGCGGTGCAGCGCTGACGCGGATGGCACCTCCCTCTTGAGCGCGATCAAACTCCTGCGCTCACGGCCTAGGCCGCAACACCAGCCAAACAATCAGCAGCATGCTGCCGGTGCTCACCAGCGTAAAAATCCAATCGGCGTAGGGAGTCCAAGGCATCCACCCAGCCTGCCTCCCCCGGATACCCCTCAAAGAAGAGGCTGAGCGCCATGCCAAACATGGCTGCTCAGCCCTTGAAGTCTTCAGGACGTCTGTGGATCTACCTGTTCACGTTGTCCTGAGAGAAGCCACAGCTCAGGCGTCTGATGCCAGAGAGGTAGTCACCCCCTGATCGCATGTGGCCGGTAGGGCAACCCTGGGTTTCTACCCTGCTGCGATGGCCCCAGACCTCAAGCACCCCGCCACAGGCGATTTGATTGTGTTGGCCGATGGTGAGCAGCTTTGGCGGATCGGCTGGCCTGGCAATCCAGTGCTGGTGGTAACCAAGAGCGGACCAGACGGCAGCGCCCTCTACCGGCTGGCTGATCCCAGATGCAAAACCTGGAACAAGGTGGGGGATATGAAGCTTGTGCCCTGGCCAGAAGCCGGCAGCTGAGCCAGACCATCTCGCCAGGAGTAGAACAGCTGTACTGTCGCCACTGCTGGTTTGTTGCTGGCCGACCTGCCCATTGGAGAGCCTGTGCCCTTCTGTTTGGGTTCATTGGGTGAGGGCTTGGATCTCCATGCCGCCCTAATTCCTAACCCGGTCTGCACCTTCTACATGCGGGCCAGCGGCAATGGCATGCGCCAGCACGGGATCAATGACGGCGACCTGATGGTGATCGACCGCAGCATTGAACCCTGCTCCGGCCATGTCGTCGTCGTTGCCCACCAGGGCGGCTTTCTAATGCGGCCGCTTTTGCGCCAGGGTGAGCAGTGGTTGCTTGAACCCGTGCGGCCAGGAGAAGCAGCAATTCCTTTGGACCTGGGGGTCTTTGATCGCTCAGGGCTATTTGGCGTAGTGGTGCATGCGGTGCATCACCTCAACAAGCCGCGTTTGCGAAAGATCTGAGCTGGAGTAGTCAGGGAAGCAAGCCGACTCAAACAACCGAAATTCGGGTGTTTGATCCCTCCGAGCTTCCACCCGCTCGCTCCCGCTCTGGGATTCCAGCTTTGCGCTGAACAGGCCGCACATCCGGCCTTGCTCCACCCACTCGCGCCTGCTCAGGGATTCCGCTGCACCCCAATCAGGCCCAGGTCCAAAACTCTTTGGTTGCCCACCAGTGGCTTGCTCCGGGCTTCCTCAGTCTGAGGCATTCCTGCGTCATGCCTCCGCTTCGGGAAGTCCCGTCGCTGCGCCCAATAGCGCAGAAGATCATGGTTTCTCTTTCAGCTGCCGCCTCACCTTTCTGCAGGCCAGAAGAAGATCCGTTCTTGCTGCTCGAATCCACCCTCCGTTCCATTGAGGTGGTGCTGATGCTGCGGCGCGATCTGCCGCTGCGCCGCACCTGGAGCGAGCAGCCCTATGGAGAGGAGGAGATCACCCGCCTAGAAGAGGAGGTCCTGCCCGCCATCCGCAAGTGTCTGGCCCGCGTTGATGAGCTCGATCAGCGGCTGCTGGCCCAGCATGAGTTGCTGGTGCTGCGCTGTGAGCTAGAAGCCAAGCGGCACGCTCTGGCCTAAGGCCCAGGGGCCAAAGGCTCAAGCCCGGCCGGGGGCCTATCCCGGCTTTTCCACCCTGTTGTCTTGCTGGAGATCAGGGTCAGCAGTGGTGCACCGCAGGGGAGAGCACTTCCCCGATGGTTCGCCCAAGCACCAGCAACCTGACGGGCTGGCAGCACCGCAGCGTCAAGGCCAAGGCAAGCGCCCTGCTGGCGGCCTTGACCCTGCGGCTTGATGGGCGCGAGAGGGGGCGTTTTTTCTCCTTCCTGCGATGCAAGCCACCTCCACCCTGCTCCGCTCCAGCAGCACCAGGCAGCGCAAGGCCGGCCAGTCCGTTCGGCAGCTGGTGCTGTTCTCTTTGCCCGAGCCGATCGGCAGCTACTGGGATCTGATCTGTCCAGAGGAAGCCTGGGAGCAGCCCCTGCGCTGGGCCGTCTAGGGCCCAGGCCCGCTGGCGGCCTACGCCCCTCCACCCACTCGCGCCTGCTCGGGGATTCCAGGGCTGCGGCCCAAACCGGTGTTGCACCAGCTGGCCTAATTGCAGGCAGCTCAGCTGCCGCCAGCTGCCCATCGATCAGCACCACCGGCTCCGTTCACTGCAGGAGCGTTGTGGTGCTCCAGCCAGGCATTCAGCAGGTCGCCTTTGGTCACCCGATAGCCCAACTGACGAGCGGTGTGGAGCAGCTCCTGGCGGCTGCGGCAATGGCTGAGGGTCTGCTGGAGCGCCTGGCTGGTTTCTGCATCAGCCACCAACCGCTCCAGATCAGACCAGCTCATGCGCGTTCGCCCGGTATGCGCTCACGTTCGCGTGGGATAGCCCCTGGCACCAGGTTCCGCAGGGCACGCTGCTGCACTCCGCCCGATTGCTTTCTGCCCTTTATTGGGATGGTGGTCAGATCCTCCTAGCTAAACCAGACCTCATCCG
Source organism: Synechococcus sp. EJ6-Ellesmere (assembly GCF_024345875.1). Taxonomy (NCBI): domain Bacteria; kingdom Bacillati; phylum Cyanobacteriota; class Cyanophyceae; order Synechococcales; family Synechococcaceae; genus Synechococcus; species Synechococcus sp. EJ6-Ellesmere. Next base: position 11,681 of record NZ_JAGQBY010000076.1, on the reverse strand, counting down.
ACCTGGCGGGAGCAGCTGGACCACGCCTCGATCGCAGAGGGGCGAGCAAGTCTGTTCACCGGACGCGGTGGGGAGGCAGCACGGGTCTTTCAGCAGGGCCACTTGGAGCTTGCTGGCCGGGCGTTGCGAAACCCCTCCGCAGCATGCCCCTACGGCTCGCACTGGCAAGGGCTGACGCAAGGCTCGCTTTTCTCGCCCCTGGCTAGTGCTCTCCTGCGGGGCGCTTGGTCGGTGTTCTCCGCACCACCCCAGCCATGGCCACTCCCCAAGGCCCCGTCTGTGAAGTCCGCCTGCTTGTGGTTCACCGCTATCCACCCGGCGTTCAGAAGCTCGGCTCCACTCCCTGTGAGGTCGAGTTCTTTGGCCGCCGCGGTAAGCCCGTCAAAAAGATGCGGCTGATCCCTGCCGAGAAGGCATTCGCATTTGCCCGCAAGCTGCAGGGCACCCCCGGCTGCACCGTTTCGGTTTGCTGAGCCTGGGGGCTCAGGCCCGGCTGCCGGTTGGTGGCCGGGCCTCATAGCCAATGCCTGTAGCTAGACCGCTGCCGCCGGGCCCGGGCCTTGGAGCGAGCAGAGCCGAACTGGGGGCTGCTGCCGTCACGGCGGCGCCTTACCCAGGTCCCTTTTCTGATCAAGCCAGCGTCCTGGCTATTGGCGCGGCGTGCAGCAACGATCGCCCCGTAACCACGCTTCTGTTTGACGCGGGCACGGGAGCGGGCCTGGCTGGCGCTGGCGGCCGGCACCACGGTGGATGTGGAGCGGTTGCGCCAGAACACCAGATACCAAGCCATTGCTCCCTCCCTGCTGGGTGATCAGCGCCGTGGTGCAGCAGCCCTGGGCGTGGTGCCCTTGACGGCCTCTAGATACAGCTCAGCGGTGCTCAGCGTCTGCAGGTTTGGGGCAGCGCTGTGGTCATGGCCCGCCTCAGCAACCGTGCCTGCATACAAGCCGCTCCTCTGCTGGAACAGGAAGCTGAACACCGGGTGGCGGCGCAGCTCCTCCATGTAGTCGCCATCGCACAGCGCCACGCCATCGGCGGTGAGGGGCTGACGCTTGCCATCGACGGGAAGCAGCCGCTCACGGCCGTCCACATCCCCCAGCTGGAAGTGACCACCGCACAGCGTCACGAAGGTGTCAAAGAACGTCCCCCGTTCATCGCCGCCAACGCGGCCCTCGGCTTCTGAGAACAGGCGCTCTAGCAGCCGTTCCTTGCGCAGGTTCTGCACCTGGGAGCGGGCCTCGTCCCGTTCCTTCTCCACACTGCGCACGCGGCGGATGTTGGCTTCATTCAGCTGGCGTTCACGGTCGCCCACCTGGCGCTCAAACTCTTCTCGCTTGCGCTCAGCGTCCTGCAGGCGGGCGTACTCATCGGGGTTGATCTCCGAGAAACGCGACAGCTGGGCGCGGGCCTTGCGCAGCTCTTTTTCCAGCTGGTTGCTGCGACGGCGCTCGGCACGCAAAGGCTCAGCACTGCTGGTGGTGGCAGCAGGGGGGTCATCGTTGTCACTGCTGCCGCTGACAACTGGGTCTTGGGGCAGGGAGAGGTCGAAGGTGTCGTCGCCCTCGGCAGCATCCAGACCAGCGTCAGCGGCGCCGTCGCTGTCGAGAAGGTCGGAGTCAGTGGCAGGTGGAGCAGAGCCAGCGGGGCCCTGGTTGGGCTGCTGCTGCTGTTGGCCGTAGACCTGCCATGGAGCAGTAGAGGCCAAAAGCACTGGAGCGGTGCCGCTGCTGGTGCGGCTGAAGTCAGAGAAGAAGGAGGAGGACATCACCCATCACGGCTGTGGTGCTGCGGGCGCCCCGTCCGGGCTGCGCTCGCTCTTCCTGTTGCCAGCAGCCGATCCCACTGCTGGCCAGCAACGCCAGTGGGCGTGCCGGTTCGCGTCAAGATGGAAAGCCCTGGTGCCTGGGCCATGGCAAATATCACCTCCGTTACAGGTGCCGGCCTGGCCGCAGGAGCCGCCACCGCTGCCAAGGTCCGAAAGGGTCTGGATCGCACCACCAAGGTCCTGGCGGTGGCTGCCGGCACGGTTGCGGCCTCGCTCAGCGAGCTCAACAACTTCGGGGTTGACCCCCAGCTCATCAGCCGCATCACATCTGCGGCCTCCAACCACGGCGTGGCTGCAGCAGACCTGCTGGCCAAGCTGCCCGGGGAGCTGGAGCACTACGGCACTGCAGCGGTTGATGGCTTCCTCAGAGGGGGCGATGCCCTCGGCAAGCACTGGTCCCACATCGAAAGCCGTTTCAACTCCCCCCACCTGGCCGCCGATGCGGCCAATGGCATCTGGGAGGACGGCTCGGTCAACATCAGCCGCGGCTCCAATGACATGAGCTGGCTGGAGCGACTCCGGGCCAGCACGGACAACCACCTCGATGGACTGATCGCAGCAGCTCAGACCCCTGAGTTTTGGCAGCGCACCCTCGGCAACGCTGTGGAGGCCAGCGCCTATTCAGCAGCGATCACCGCGATGGATCAACTGCTGGTGCACCGCGACCTGTTGCTCAACGGCACAGCCGATGAACGCAAAGAGCGGCTCTTGCAGATCCTGCAGACCAGCGGCTTGATGGCTGCTGGAGCGCTGCCTGTCTCGGTGTTTCTGGCCGTGGCACTGATGCTCGTGCCTGGCCTGGCGGTGGTAATGGGTCCGCTGGGGGTGATCGGCAGTGCCGGACTCGGGTTGAGGCTGATCACCTCTGCCGTGCGTCATCCCAGCCAGCAGGAGCGGCAGGCGGTCCAGCAGTTGCAGGGCTTCCTGCAGGAGCTGGCCTATGCCCAGCAGCGCGATAGCGACGGCAATCTGACCATTACCGTGCAGGCCCAGCCGGCGAGCTGATCGGCTGATACTTCTCGGGATCAGGACTGTGGCTCCCTTACCCGGCCCTAGTGGCCGGGCTGTCATCGAGCGTCGGGCAGCTGATTGCATTGGTTGTGGCCAGGGCCAGCTGGTGGCGCAGCTCCTCGACCGCGACTTCCATACCTAGGTGGAGCATCTGGGCTTGGAGGTGGCTTGAGCCGCAGGGCTCTCCATCACCCTGCCAACTCGGGCAGCTCATCCAGTAGAGGCGCCGAGCGCCGGGCCGGCAGGTAGATCCACTCTCCGGCTGGCAGCTGGGTTGAGGGCAGATAACCCGGCACCAGCAGTTGCATCCCGGCCGGGATCGGCGTGGTGGAGCGATAGATGGGCAAAAGCAGGGTGGTGCCAGCCGGCAGCGGTTCCTCGCTTGGCCAGCTGCTCAGCTCAGGGTTGAACTCGCGCAGCAGGGAGAGGCTGAGGTTCTGCTCGGCAGCCACGCTGCTCAAGGTCTCGCCCTCGCCTGTGACGTAGGGCTCGCTCTGCTGCAGCACCGGGTTGAGGCTGCGCAGCTTGCTTTCCGTGGTGCCATGCCTACCAGCCAGCACCGCCAACGAATCACCCTCAACTGCGGTGATCGTTTGGGTGCTTTCAAGTTGGGGGTTGCTTCGCCGCAAGGTGGCCACGGTGGTCCCGTAGCGCTCAGCGATCAGGTTCAAGGTGTCGCCAGTTCTAAGCACCAGCACGCTGTGGGGTCTAAGCACAAGCTGGATCGCCTCCCCCAGCAGCGGCTGCACCAATAAACCGATGCCGCCAGGGCCGTAGTCCGCCCCGAAGTGCTGCACCAAGCAGCCCGCGAACTGGGCACGACCTCCTGATGGCAGACCACCCTGGGGCGACAACTGAGCCAGATCTCCCAGCCACATCACCCCCTGGCAGGGGGCCTGCACCGTGCCTAGCAGCGTTGGATCCCAGGGCAGCGGTGCCTCACCGCGAAAGCCTGGGGTGGCCCAGGCCAACTCGGCCGCCAGCCAGTCGAAGGTGTTGCTGGTGCTCACCTGCAGGATTGCTGAGCGGCAGAGGTAGCCCCGCAGCAGCACATCGCCCGGGTCGGTGAGGGCGGTGTCGTTGTAGCCGCCAACGATGCCGGCTTGCTCGAGGAAGCAGTCGATCACATGCCGGCGGATGGGAACCGGACTGCGGCTCTCGGGCCGGTCCACCTCAAACAGGCAGAGGCGGGCATTGGCGTAGGGCTGCAAGGCCAGCCATAGAGGCGCAGCCAGGGGCTGAGCCACCCGGCTGTCGATCGCCGGGCTGGCTGTTGGCAACCCCACCAGCTGGCCCCACTGCCCTGAAGCACGCACGGGGTTAAGGCCCTGGTTCAGTGGCGAGAGGGGGTGCTCCATCGCTCAGCCCCGCACCAGTGATCCCCGGAAGGGGTCGGTGTTGCAATGACGCCAGTTCTGCAGCCGCGGCAGCAGCAGCGCCAGCTGGCCGATGTGCTGGCTCCTTTGCCGGTTCAGCACCACAGCTGGTGATGGGTCAGCAGGGTTCCACTCGCTTTCGGTTTCCTCCAGCAGCAGCTCGGTGGCGTACTCGACCACCGCCAACTTGCTCAACGGCAGCGGGTTGGGCACGACGCCACCGGCGACGCCTTTGCGCCTGCTGCGCACCGGGCTGTTCACCTCCGCCGGGGTCAGTACCGCCAGCTGCTGATCCAGGCCCGCGATGGCATCGAGGTGGCCCTGGGCGGTGCACACCCCCGTGGGGTAGTGGGTCTGGAGCAGGGCCATCTCCCGGCTCAGAGCCGAGAGGGAGGCTGCGCTGACAGGAATCGAGAGGGCGATGCGCAGGGCTTCTGCGTCGCCTGGGCGCCAGGTGCAGGTGGGAGGGGAGGACTGGGTCATGCCCTCCCTTGCCAGCTCAGCCGCCACTGCCTCCGTTGGGCTCGACTAGCCCCAGCTGCTGCCGCAGCTCAGCGCCGTCGATCACCCCCCGCTCATGCAGCACCAGCCACTCCTGCACCGAGGGCTGGGGTTTGCGCGGCGGTTGCGGCGGCACCAGCGGGCTGATCTCCACGTTGCAGGCCGGCGTGTCGGACAGCTTTTCGCCGGTGAGGCGGGTCCACTGACGCAGCAGGGTGCTGAGCATCGAACTCTTCTGGCCCGCCAGTGACTGCAGCACCGCAAAGCTCTGGCCGGCAGTCAGCGAAATCTCCAGCTCGGTGCGGGCTGGGCCGTGGCCGCCAGCCGGGATCAGGGCGTCGCGGCGCATTGCTTCTTCCAGCTGCTGCAGGTAGGCCCGGTGTTCTGCCAGCGAGCGGGCTTCTATTTCGACCCACTGAAACTTGGCGCCCTCCGGCAGGTCCATAAAGGAGGAGGTGGAGAGCACCAGGCGCTGGGGGCGTTGGGCATCTGTTCCACCGGTGGAAGCACCAGAGCCCATGGAGCCATCACTGCGGCGAAAGCCGTAGGCATCCACCAGCCCGGTGCGCACGCCCACTGGCAGGGCGGTGCGTGACAACAGATCCTCGTAATCGCTGCGGCAGCGGTAGTGGTTGAGGTACTGGTGGGCCAGACCCAGGTGAGGCAGATCGCCCTCACCAAAGGCGCTGCCATCCACTGAGTACCAAAGGGCTGGCAGGTCAAAGCGCTGCGGCAGCAGAGAAGGCTCGCCCACCGGCACGACGTCGTAGCCATCAACGGCGCCGGGGTTGGGGTTGGCCTGCCAGCTGCGCAGCACCAGGCCGTCGTCGGTGACCGAGAGGCTGCGGTACAGCCAGGCCTGTGGATCAGGCACCAGGCCGCCGTGGGCGTCGATCAGCACCGTGGGCACCGCGGCGTTGCCGCTGGCGTAACGAGGCGGCAGGGCCTGGTGGCGCGGCTCCCGCCAGACGATCTCCACCGGCCCCGATGCCGGAGCGGCACTGGCGGAATCGGTAGGGAGGCGCCAGTTGAGCAGGTCGCCCCGGGGCACCAGTTGCAGACGGGGCAGGGATAGCCGGTCGCCCTTGGCGAGGGCTTCCAGCCGGTCCCCTTCTGATGGCCAGCGGTGCTGGGGCGGCAGCTGCAGGATCAGGCAGGCCCCATCCCGCAGGGTGAGCAGGTCGGCCAGGAACAGGAACACCCCCAGGTCGGTGCCCTGACCATCCACATCGGTGGCCACATGGCTCAGGGAGTCGGGCAGCTCCTGCCAGGACAATCGAGACAGCATCCCGGCGTAGGTGCGCAGGGCATCGCGGTAGAAGCCGGTGGGTCTGGCTGCCTCCAGCCGCTTGAGGTAGCAGGTCTCTGGCTCCTCGATACCGCGGGGGAGATACAACGGCCGGCGGCTTGTACCGTCAGGGAGTTCGAGCAGGGTCCAGCAGTCGTAGACCAGTTGCAGTCGGTCCCGCAGGCCAGAGAGGGTGGGGTGTTCCAGCCAGGGGGGATCGTTGTGGTTCGCAGAGGTCCTGAGCTTGGTAGCGAAAGTATGTCCTGGTCGGCTGGTGGTGGACATTGGACCCTGATTGGATCTCAGCTCTTGCCAGCGCCAGCGACACGGCAAGAGCGAAGGGCTGCAAGATCTGCAATGGTTTGCTGGATTGCCGGGCGGCCGAGGCACGCATGAATTTCGAATCGAAATGAACCCTTTGGCTCCTTGCGGGTGCTACTGCAGATCCGTGGACCAGGGCTGACCCGGACCAGATCCACTACCGCCCAATAGGGCTAAAATTCAATATGAATCAGCTGAGTTGCCTGCAAGAAAATGACTAGAGGGATTAGGATGCGGTGGAAATAACATAGACGAAATCTAGCCATTGATAGGCGCTACCAATCATGAAGCTATACTGTTACAGCACTTCCCCAATTGATTTTTGGCTCGGCGCTATTACCGGCGAGCAGTTATTTAAAGCCATGTGGGATTCCTGCTGGCAAGATTGGGACAGCTTGGCTACAGCCTGCAAGCAGGTTGGCGAGCTCAAGGCTCAAGCAGAGGAGGCTTTCAAGACGATTGGCTGGGAGGGCGACGCCCGCGAAGGTCCCTTCTACTTTGCGCTACCTGGTGACAACAATCTATTGATCGGATATATTGTAAAGCAGGATAACAACGGAGAATGCTTTATCGCATCTCCAGTGCCGATGACGCATCTCGAAGGACTCGCAAGTCAAGTCTTTATAACGGCTTAGCAAAATACGCGGAATATTTTTAGCGCCTAGCCGAGTTATCGAGTAAAGCAGTTTCTTTCGGTCAGGGATTCCCTCTGGAGAGCTTTCTCTACAATTTGACTTCTTCGTTACTCCAATGGGAGCGCTACCACCCTGACCGAGCAGGCCTCAACAATTTGATGCCACAGCTCCCGCCTGATACCAAGCCGCTCAGTCATGACAACAACGCTGGCCCCGGACCCAAGCAGTCGCTGCCCCCGGGCATGCAGCTCCCGCCACGTCGGCGGCACCTTGAGCAAGAAGCCGTTGTCCCGCAGAAAATGCGTGATCTCCCCATTTGCATAGGTGCGTCCATAAGGACGAAATGGTCCCCGTGAAGGGTCGTAGCGGCGGGCCGCCTTGATCAGCCCGATCATCGCCAGCTGCAGCAAGTCCTCCTTGGGGTGAACAGTGCGGCGAGCGAAGTTGCCGGCGATCTTCTCTGCCAAGTCCATGTGCTCCAGGGCCAGAGCGTCGGCAGCGGCATGGGGCCGCACGGGACGCTGGCGCCGCGGCCGGTCGAGCGAAGCCTGACGGGCCGGAGCCCTAGGCGGATGCCGAGCAGGCTCTGCCCATTTGATCTCCAGCTGCCCCGCTCGCGCACAACAAGCCGGCCGGCGGTAGCGGCGTTGCCGCAGCATCCGCGACGCACCGGAAGTCGTTCCCACCAGCACCACCGTGATCGGCAACGACAGCTGAAGCACTTCTGGTTGCCCATCCACAGGCGCCAGAGCCTGCTGGGGCAACTGCTCAGAGGCTGCCATCACTGCACCCGTCATCGCCTTCTTTCCTCCTCCATCACCGGCTCACCAGCAGCGGCGTCACCACCGGCTGGATGCCCTGGGCTTTCCAGTAGCGCCCCTCCAGCCAGAGGGCGCCGTGGCAGAAGGCATCCACCAGGTCCTTACTGCCCTTGGGGAAACGGATCGCTTCTTCCACCAGCGGCTGGGCACGGTGGTGAAAGCGGATCTGCCCGGCCTCCACCAGGGGGGCGACGGCATGGGCGCGGGTTTCCTTGCTGCCTCTTGCAGTAATTGGCAGCATCCCCGGCACGCGGCGCCGGAGGGTTTGCAGCACAGCCGGCCCGTTGGCGGCGTCTTCTATCAGCACGGCATTGGGACGCAGGCCCTGCTGCTCCAGCGCCTCCAGGCAGCCCAGCAGAAAGCGAATCACCTCCGGCAGGCCAAAGCGGTGCCGGGCAGCCCAGAGCACCTCCATCTCCAAGGCTGTGCTGTGCGGCGGTCCCTCGTGTTCGCCTGTGCGCGGGTTGAGCACCCTCGGTGGTGGTGCCAGTAGGCCGACGAGGCAGAAGCCGCAGTAGTCGCTTTCTGCCTCACCCTTGAAGGACAAGTCACAGGAGAGGGCCAGCAGGGCGTATTGCCGCTGGCGGCCAGCGTTAGCTCCTGCCTCCTCGCGTGGGAAGGGCGGTCTGATCCAGTTGCGCAGGAAGATTGATCCAGACGCTGGACTGGGCCGCTGCTGATAAAGCGCCGCCCACCAGTAAGCGCCCAGGCGGGCACGGATTTTGACCAGCTCGCTCAGAGGGAACCGCTCCGGACACAGCGCCTCGCCCCTCTCGCGCCAGTCCGGAATCAGCGTGCAGGTGGGCGGCAGCTTGGGGCGCTCAGCCGGGTCCTCTGCAACAGCTGGTAGGTCCAGCACGGTCCACTGCTGCGGCGCCTCGCCCAGCTCCTGCTCGTACAACCAGCCGATCACGTCCTGGTGGTCCCAGCGGGTCAGCACCACCACCTGGGCCGAAAGATTCGGCTGCTCGCTGCCGTCTGCTCCCAGCACCATGGCCGGCTCAGCCCGGGTGAGCCACACCGAGCGCAGCCAGTCGATCAGCTTCTGCCGCAACGCAGGACTGGCGGCATCACCTGGGCCCTTGTAGGGGTCGTCGATGATTCCCAGGCTGTAGCCCTTGCCCGTAAACGGGCCATCCACACCGGCAGCGATGCAGCCGCCCCGCTGCCGCGTCAACCAGTTGCCCACAGCTGCCGAGTCCCGGGCCAGCAGGTGGCCGGTAACCCGGTAGAAGTGGCGCGCTTCTCGGGAATGGGCATAGGCCAACTCCGCCGAATACGACGCGATCGCCGCAAACAGGTGCGGGTAGCGCTGCAGGAAGTAGGCCGGAAACAGCTTGGAAACCAGGAGACTTTTGCCGAGCCGGGGAGGACAGGTGACGATCAGCCGGCTCAGCTGGCCATCGGCCACGGCTTGCAGCAGCTCGATCAGCACCTCAGCCCAGTGGTGGAAGCCATACCGGGGGTAGGCCTCGGCAATGAAGCTGCGCAGGCTCTGGGGTTCTGCTGGCTCGGCTGTGGTGGTTGTCGGCAGATGCAGCAGGCCGGCGTCGCCCCAGGGGTCGAGCTGGCTCAGCAGCAGACCGCCTTCTGCAGGGGCCTGTTGCGTGAGCACTGGTGCAGACATAGCGGTGGCGGTGCTGCTCACGGTCATGCCCTCGGCTCCGGTGGCTTGATCGGTGCCCGCAGCAGACCGCCTATTTCAGCGATCACCCGGAAGGCACCCACGGCAGCGCTGAACTGCTCGGAATCCATCGCCCGGCGGGCGCATTCGTTCAGCGCAAAGATCTGCTCGGCCTGGTGGCGGCGGCGGTCGGTGATCAGCTCCTCCACCATCCGCTCGCGGGCGAGGTTGAGGTAGCGGTTCACCGTCTGGCTGTTGCGGACCCCCCATTTCTCACCAGCATTTTCGAGGATCTGTACCAGCGGCAATCGCTGAGCGATCCAAAGCTGGGCCTCCGCGATGCGTCGCTCGATCTCCAGTCGGCTGGGTCTAGGGACTGGGATTGCCCCACGCTTCTGCCGCGGTGGATTGCCCTTGCCCACGGGGCGGCTGGGGTCAACGCCCACCGTCTCGCCCAGGGGCCGGCCGTCGGCGTCCTCTGCCAAAGCAGCAGTGCGCAGGGCTTCTATGGGATCGAGCTGGCGAGCCTCCAGCAGCGCAAGAGCGCTGGGATCAGCAGCGGGAGGGTGTCCGGCAGCCACGCGTAAACAACACCTGTAGAGGGATAAGCAATGCCAACGCGAATGAGATGCGGTGTATTTGCGTTCCCGAAAGCATAGCCGGGTTGCCAAGGGTTGATTTCTATGGCCATGCGTCGCGCTACCGGTGCCGAGCGAGCCCGCTCCTGCCTATCCACTCAAGGGCTGCTGGCTGCTGCAGCTGGCCTGCCCGGGCCCGTCTAACAGGCCGGAGCGGTTCTAACAGCGTTCTAACAGCTGCTGTTAGACCTCAGATCCACTGCGCAGCAAGAGCTCTGGGCTGCTCTCCTCTTCTTTCTAACCTTCTAACAGAAAGAGATAGATACACAAGCAAAGAGGGGGAGACAGGGGGTCTCTCCTGGATCAGGGGTGTGCACTGGGGTGTGTAAAGAGAGAGTCCCTACCCCCTGTAGGAGTGTTAGAACGTTAGAAACCAGTCACTGCAAGGGGTTTCGCTCTAACAGCCCTGTTAGAGAACGGCCCCTTCTAACGCTCCGGCGCCGGTGAGCATGGCCAGGGGCAGGGCCACAGCCCGCGAGCTGCCCAGGCCGCGGAAGTGCACCAGCTGCGAGCGGCTGGCGCCAGGCAGGCGGCTGAGGATGGCACCCCAATTGGTCACCCAGGCGGTATCCGCCAGCATGCGGGCAATGGCTTCTGCGCTGTTGCTGATCAGCAGCTCCCCCTCCCGCACCCGCAGGCCATGGCGGGCCAGCAGGTCGGCGGCATCAGCGGGCCGCACCGGCTCCATCGGTGAGGGCAGGGCGCTGGACACCAGCTCCACCAGTTCCAGCACCGTGCGGGAGAGCACTGAGCGCTCCTCGCTCTCCACCCGCAGCTGGTGCTGCAGGATCCGGTTGAGGCAGCGGCGCTCATCCGGGAGCTCCGTGCTTTCGCGGTAGCTGCTCCAGTCCGCGCCATCGATCAGGCTCTGCACCTCCGCCGCGCTGGGCACGCGCGAGGCCTGCAGCGACCAGGCCCCGGCCAGCAAGGTGCCGTACTGATCGCCCAGGGCCTGGGAATCGAAGTGAGCGGCCGCCACCTGGGAGCAGACGACGATCGAGCGGCGGATCACCGGGATCAGCGCCACGGTGCGGGCGATCAACCGGTTGGCGAACGCCGGTGTGATCAGCTGCTCGAGGTCCCGGTCCAGCGCCTGCCAGTGCGCCTCCCGCTGCTGCTGGGGGAGCTCGCTGGGGTTGCGCAGGTTTAGCGGCGCAAAGCGGCGCCGGTCGGCGCCCTGCTTGAGACCGGTGGCGATAGATGAAAGCAGGAACATTGAGCGCACCGAGTAGCGCGCCACCTCGCCTGTAGGTGAGCCCTTGACGATCGCTGCGCGGGATTCGGAACTGGCCACCCGCGCCAGCGCCAGGATCGCCTGGATGCGCTGCTGGTCCTCACGCTCGTTGCTCTCCGCCTCATCGATCAGCACCGGCAGGGCGTCGGAGCGCAGGGTCTGGCGGATGCCAGCTTCTGTGACGCTGCCGACGAACACCTGCGCCAAGTCGGCCAGCAGCACGCCGCAAAAGCGCTCAAACAGGTGCGACTTGCCCGAGCCGGCCGGGCCGCTCAGCCAGAGGTGGGGCCGCCAACGCAGGGCACCACAGATCGGCGCCAGCGGCAGCCATCCCGCCAGCAGCTTTGCGAAAGCCTGCACCTCCCAGTGGAAGCGGTCCGCCAAGGTGAGCACCAGCAGTGCCGCCC
>NZ_JAGQBY010000075.1:0-14957 GCF_024345875.1 Synechococcus sp. EJ6-Ellesmere | reverse complement strand
CCCACCCTCGGCTGCCTGTTCGCCTCCGGACTCACGGCGGTGTATGCGGTTCGCTTGTTCAACCGGGTGGGCTTCGGCAAGCTCGATAACGCCAAGGCCTTCTATCCCGCCACCACCTGGCCCGAGCGGCTGCCGGCCCTGGCCCTCTCGCTTTTCGTGTTGGTGGGCGGCCTCTGGCCACCATTCACCCTGGGCTGGAGTGAATCCGTCACCACGCCCCTGGCTCAGCACCAACCCCTGATCGCTTCCTTCCCAGCCACCTCAATCCTTCAGGAGCTCCACTCATGACGGTGCTGACCCCCAGACCCACGGTCCTCCCCCCTTCCACCCACCCTTTCGCTGAGGTGGTGGAGCGGCTTGAAGCGGGCGGTTCGATGCTGCCTGATACCCCAGAGAACCTCACCCAGATCATCGGCATCTACAAGGCCTATGCCGTGCCGATGGATTTCTACTGGCGTGATCTCCTGTACATCGCCGAGCGGGTATTCCTCAATCCCCTGCCGGCCTTCAAGTATTTCCCCAGCCAGGAGTATCTCGATCTTCCCAATTCCTATGCCGGAGAAGGCGCCGACCTGCGCATCTGGCGCGGGGAGGCCGGGGCCCACCCCGAGCTGCTGGCCTTCATGGAGAAGGGCGAGACGCGGCGGATGCCCAAGCTGCTCCACCACCTCTGGCACGACCGCATCAACATGGAGTTCGCGGAAGCCTGCATGGATGCCATGTTCTGGCACCAAGGCATGGGTGGGCGCTTCTACGACTACCTGGAGAGCGACAGCTACAAGGCCAATGCCGATCGAGCGATCAAGGCCTATTTCAAGGGCAACCCCCTGATGCTGGGGCTGCATAAGCTGTTCCCGGAAATGTTTCTGGAGCAGGTGCGCAAGCTCAGTTACTACGCCAACCTCGGCCTGTTCTGGGAGGTGATGGCGCCAGTGTTCTTCGAGATGAGTGACATTTACGACGAAGGGGGATTCGCTGGCGTGCCCGATGCCATGGATTTCCTGGTGAATGGCATCTTTGCAGTGGCTGGTCGGCCGATCTATCATCACGTTTACATCAATGGAGAGTGCCTGGAGATCATCCCCAAGTCAGAAGGTTTCACCTGGCTTTACGAAGCCGCCCTGCCTTATGTGGAGGCCGTCTTCTATCGCACAGCGCCATTCCGTGGCACCAAGTCGTACAATGCCCAAGCTTCGCAGGTCCCATCCCAGCAGGCGGATTTCCACTACGGCATTCTCTACGCCGATGTGTTCCCAGTGGGTTCTGCTGGTATTCCGCCAACTCTTCTGATGCAGGACATGGTGCATTTCCTGCCCCCCTATCTCAAGGAGATCTACCTCAAGCATCGGCGCGGCGAGGAAGATCAGCTGATTCAGCTTGGCATCACCTTCCAGCGCTCCATGTACAACGTCACCTCTGCGGTGATCCAGGCCCTTCGGGCCGCGCTGTTCTATCCCCTGGATGATCCCGATCCGGAGCATCTCCTGGCCAACCGCCGCTTCTTCGAAAGCCAGATGGATCGCTTCCTCAGGCCCGAAGCACGCCTGCGCGATGTGCAGACCCAGGACTACCGCTGAGCTGATCCACCCACCGTTCCTCTGACAAGCATCACCGTGCCCGACATTCTCGACACCGCTCGTGCGGCCGGCTGTTTCCAGACCTTGCTGGCGGCTGTTGAGGCTGGAGGTTTGCTGGAGGCCCTCGCCAGCCCGGGGCCTTTCACTGTGTTCGCTCCGGTGGACGACGCCTTTGCCGCCCTGCCACCCGGCACCGTTCAGACCCTGGTGCAGAACCCCCCCCAACTGGCACGGATCCTCAAATATCACGTGCTCTCGGGCCAGTACACCCGTGAGCAACTGCTCAGTCAACCGGAGTGGACCACCCTGGAGGGGGCGCCACTACCGATCCGCCGCGCTGATCCTTTCGAAGTGAAAAACGCCAGCGTGAATGCGGCAGATGTGGTCTGCGACAACGGCATCGTGCATGTGATCAACCGGGTGATGCTGCCGGGCTGAATCTCCGCCCCGCTTCAAAGTGGAGCCGCACCCTGCATCAACCAGAGCCCGTGCAGTCCCTCCCAGATCAGATAGGCACTGATCAGCAGGGCCAGCACACCAACCAGCCACTCGCCGTGGTGCACCATCCAGCCCTCCAGCCGACTGAGGGGGACTCTGATCCTGCCGCCAGTAGCAATCCAGGCCAGGGGAGGCAGCAGCAGCAATGAACTGGCCACCGCCATGAAAACGCCAGTGAGTTCGAGATCAGTGCTCACACCCGGCTGATTGATCAACAGCAAACCGGCTTCCTTGAGATAGAAGACCAGATTCTCTGGGGTGAGCAGGGCGCTGGCGGCCCCAATCAGCACCAGCATCGGTGTGCTGAAGTCAGGCAGCTGACTGATCAGACGCATCGCCATGCCCTGCTCGCCGATGGCAGCGGCCGGAGTGAGTTGATAGACGCCTAGGCCCATCAACACGGCCGCGCCGATCAGATCGATCATCACCTGCCCGCGTTCTCCGTGGTTGAGGGCCAGGGCCAGGTTGTCGCCCACGACCATCAGGCCCACGATCGCCAGTCCATTCGCACTGGCCCAACCGCTCACAAAGGCCAGGGCGCGTCTCAGGGGGAATGTTCCCAAGAGGAGCAGCACCACCACGGCTATGTGCAGCGGACTGAAGGCGATGCCGAACCCGAAGAGTGATGACTGACCAAAAAGAGCTGCCGAGCTCAGGTGCGGAGCGGGGCCGAGCAGATCAAGGCTGGGCAAGGGGAGCGCCAACGCCGATGTGACGTCTGAGACCGTACTGGTCTGGCACCCCCCAGCGTGAGGGGCCGCTGGCTCCTTAGAGGGCGATGGTGCCCGTTTCGGATGTGCGGATGCGCACGGCCTTCTCAACGGCTGTCACGAAGATCTTGCCGTCTCCGATTTCACCGGTTCGGGAGGGACCAGCAATCGCATCGATGGCGGTGTCCACCTTGTCGTCGTCGACCACGACCTCCACCTTCACCTTATTGATGAACTCCACGGTGAATTCGGCGCCGCGATAAGTCTCCACCTGACCCTTCTGGCGACCGAAGCCCCGGCAATCGGTGATGGTCATGCCAATGATGCCCGCATTGACGAGAGCCGTCTTGACATCGTCAAGCTTGACTGGGCGAATGATGGCTTCAACCTTTTTCATGATGAAAGACGGTGGGACAGGTGTGAACGTGATGGAAGCACGGGCCGGGAATACCCAGCCGCGCGGGCATTCAAGCGAACAATGCGGGTCAGAGCTGCTCTTCTCTGTAGCTGTCGAGACAGAATGCCCCGCTTTAGCCTGTTTCGGATGAAACGGATGCTTGCCGCTGGCTGGGATCAGGCACGGCCCGCCTCCTCCGTCCCACCCCAGCCATGTGGGCCGCTACCGATGACGGCTCCGTCATCTCCCGGTTCAGCTCACCATGATGCCAACGGCTCTGCCATCAAGTCCTGAGCCCGAGAGCGAGACACCGCCGCCGTTGTCGCTGGTCAAAGCCGTCCGCTGCTGGCGGGCTGGCTGCTGATCGCCCGCCGCTGGTCCGTGCTCAAGCTGATCGTGGTTGCGGCCTTGGTGGGGGCCCTCAACACACCCCTGCGAAGCTGAGGAGAAGCCCCGAAGCGTTCTGGCCCATGGCCGCTCCCGGCAGGGACCTGATCGCCGAGATCCTGCAACGCACCGGCGAACACCTGGTACTGGTGGGCCTGGCCATGGCGCTGGCTCTGGCCCTCAGCCTGCCGGCCGGCCTCTGGGTTCACTCTCGCCCCCGGTGGTCGGGTCCGGTGCTGGCTCTGGCGGGGATGATCCAGACCGTCCCCAGTCTGGCGATCTTCGGCCTGCTGATCACAGTGCCCCTTCTGGGGGGGATCGGGCCAGTGCCGGCCGTGGTGGCCATGGTGCTCTACGCGCTGCTGCCCCTGCTGCGCTCCATCGTGACCGGCCTGGCCGGCGTTCCCCGGGGGCTGCGTGAAGCCGGCCTGGCACTCGGTCTCAGCGAGGGAGAGGTGCTGCGCCACGTGGAACTTCCCCTGGCCCTGCCGGTGATCGTGACCGGGATCCGGGTGGCCACGGTGATCAGCGTGGGGGTCGCCACGATCGCGGCTGCGATCGGCGGCGGCGGACTGGGAGTGTTCATTTTCCGCGGCCTGGCCACGGTGAACAATGGCCTGATCCTGGCCGGGGCGATTCCGGCTGCAGCCCTGGCCCTGGCCGCCGATGCCGCCATCGGCCTGGTGCAGGGACGCACGCCCAGACGCTGGCCGCTGAGGCCATGGGGATTGGGCCGCCGCCGCTCCTGGCTTGCCGCAGGCCTGGGGGGCCTGCTGATTGCCCTGGTGGCAGCACTAAGCCTGGGGCTGGGACCCTTCACCGTCGGCCCCCCACGGCCGGGCGGATCACCGTCGGATCCAAGAGTTTCACCGAACAGATCATTCTGGGGGAGCTGCTTGCCCAGCAGATCGAGCGCCACAGCAGCCTGCAGGTGGAGAGGCAGTTCAGCCTTGGTGGAACGGCAATCTGCCAGGAGGCCGTCCGCAGCGGCCGGATCGCCGCCTATGTGGAGTACAGCGGCACCGCCTGGATGACGATCCTGCAGCAACCGCCCCTACGCGAGGCCACGACAATGCTGGAGCGGACCCGAAGCCTTTACCGGGACCGCTTTGATCTGGAGGTGTTCCCATCTCTCGGATTCGAGAACACCTTTGCGGTACTGGTACGCCTGGAGACCGCCCGGCGCCTCAAGTTGACCACGATCTCGGAGGCGGCGGTCCACACCCCCGGCTGGCGAGCTGGATTCGGCTATGAATTCCTGAACAGGGCCGATGGATACACGGGCCTGGCCAGCAGCTATGGCCTGAGCTTTGCAACTCGGCCGGTCTCGATGGATCTGGGCCTGGTCTACCGCGCCCTGGCCGATGGTCAGGTGGACCTGATCGCAGGTGATTCCACCAACGGTCTGATCCCCACCCTCAGGCTGAAGGCCCTGGAGGACGACCGCCACTATTTCCCCCCGTACCAGGCCGTACCTGTGGTCAATGGCGCCATTCTCCGGCGTCACCCGGAAATCGGCCGCGCAATCAAGGGGCTCCAGGGAAAACTGAGCGCGCAGACCATGCAGAGGCTGAATGCGCAGGTGGACGAGAACGGCGAAGCTGTGGGGCAGGTGGTGAATCGCTTTCTCGACGACCTCGAGCAAACCGGCGCTCGTTGAGAACTCTGCCCGGGATCAGAGGCAGGTCTTCTCCACCGCTCTGGAAGGCCTCACTGGCGCTTGACCCTCAGAGAATCTGGGCCAGGAACTGGCGACTGCGCTCGTGCTGGGGGTTGGTGAAGAAGGTTTCCGGGGGGGCCTCCTCCACGATCTGCCCCTCAGACATCAGCACCACCCGGTGAGCCACCTCGCGAGCGAAGCCCATCTCGTGGGTCACGACCACCATGGTCATGCCGTCGGCGGCCAGATCGCGCATCACCTCCAGCACCTCGCCCACCATCTCCGGATCAAGGGCACTGGTGGGCTCGTCGAAAAGCAGGATACGGGGCTCCATGCAGAGCGAGCGGGCAATCGCCACCCGCTGCTGCTGGCCGCCCGAGAGCTGGCCGGGATACTTGCGGGCCTGCTCGGCGATGCCGACCCGCTCCAGCAGGGCCATGGCCTGGGCCTCCACCTCGCTGCGTCGGCGCTTGCGCACCACCACCGGCGCCAGGCTGAGGTTCTCCAGCACCGTGAGGTGGGGGAAGAGGTTGAACTGCTGAAACACCATGCCGGTGTCGCAGCGGATCGCATCGATGTTGCGCAGGTCGTTGGGGGGGGCGATCCCATCGACGCTGATGGAGCCCTCCTGGAACTGCTCAAGGGCATTGAAGGTGCGGATGAAGGTGCTTTTGCCGGAGCCTGAGGGGCCCATGATCACCACCACCTCCCCCTTCGACACGCTCAGGTCAACGCCGCGCAGGGCATGGAAGCCATTGGGGTACCACTTCTGCACCCCACGGGCCTCGATCATCGGCTGGGTGGACGGCATGGCTCAGGAGGGGGAATGGGTGGGATCGAGGCGGCGTTCCAGGGCCCGGCTGCCCAGCCCCAGGGCAGCGCAGCAGCACCAGAACAGCACAGCCAGAGTGAGATACACCTCGGCGTTCTTGCCCAGGAACTCGGGATTGGCCATCACGGTACGGGCAGTGCCGAGCAGATCGAGCAGGCCGATCAGCGACAGCAGCGTGGTGTCCTGCAGCAGGGAGATGAACTGACCCACGGCGGCCGGCAGGGCGATGCGCAGGGCCTGGGGGAGCACCACCCGTTGCAGGGCCAGGGGCATCGAGAGCCCCAGGGAACGGGCGGCCTCCAGCTGGCCTGGGGGAACGGCGGAGAGGCCGGCGCGCACCGCCTCGGCCAGGTAGGCGCCACAGAAGAAGGTCAGCACCCAGGCGGCCCGCCAGACCCGATCCGGTGCCCAGCCGCCGGGGAGCATGTAGCCCAGGATGTTCTGACCCAGGAACAGCAGGGTGATCAGCGGGGCACCGCGGATGAATTCGATATAGAGCACCGAGGTCCAGCGCAGCAACGGCAGACTGCTTCGGCGCCCAAGGGCCACCACCACCCCGATCGGAAAGCTGAGCAGGATCGCGAAGCTGGCCATCAAGAGGGTGAGCAGCAGCCCGCCCCACTCCGATGGCGGCACCCGGGGAATGCCCAGACCGCCGGCGATCAGCACCATCCCGAGCAGATAGAGCAGCGGCCAGCTCAGGGGTACCAGCTTCACCAGCCGCGGCGGCCAGTTCCGCCCCCAGTGGCCTGACAGCCAGCGCATGGCCAGCAACAGGCCAGTGATCGCCCACCAGCGCAGTTGCAACGAAAAGTCCAGGGCCAGGGATGCCGGCAGCCAGGCCGTCAGGAAACCGAGAACGGCCACCGCCAGTCGGTCGTTGAAGGGCCAGAGCTCGCCGCTGCGATCCGCTCGGGGAAAGGCCCGCAACAGCCCCCAGCTCACGCCGCTGAGAGCTGCCACCAGCACCACCAGCAGCCAGAGGCGCCACTGTTGCGGGATCGGATAGCGCCCGACGGCGAAGAGGGTGGTGTTGGCCTGGATCACGGCCCACTGGGCCTGGCCGAACGCCCAGCGCAACAGACCCGCCGCCGCCGCCAGGATCACCGCGATCAGCAGCACCGAAAGCACGCCGTCGGTTGGGCTGGCGAACAGTTCCTGGCGCAGGGAACCGGCCCAGCTGCGCTGCACAGACTCCGGTGCCGGCCTGGCGGGCCGCAGAGGCGGGGTGGTTCCGGATTGGGGACCGGGTTGAATGGAGGTCATCGGCTCAGCGCTCCCGGATCTGCACCAGCTGGTTCACACCGTTCATCACGGCGGAGATCAGCAGATCGATGATCAGGTAAGAGCCCAGCAGCAGCAGAAACACTTCCAGGGCGCGCCCGGTCTGGTTGAGGGTGGTTTCCGAAACGGAATACAGATCCACGTAGCCCACAGCCACAGCCAGGGAGGAGTTCTTGGCCAGGGAGATGTACTGGCTGTTCAGGCCCGGCACGATCACCCTCAGGGCCTGGGGCAGCACCACCGAGCGCATGCTGGCGCTCCAGTGCAGGCCCAGGGAGGTGGCCGCTTCCCACTGGCCCTTCGGCACCGAAGCGATGCCACCCCGCACCACCTCGGCCACGAAGGCGCCGGTGTAGGTGATCAGGCCGGTGAGCAGGGCTGTGAACTCCACGGACAGCCTCAAAGGCGCCCTCCAGACCCCATTGACCAGCTCCGGGCCCTGCCAGCTGAAGCCCTGGGCGAACCAGGCCAGATACAACCCTGACTTCGAAAGAACGATCCCAGGCAGCTGAAAAGCAGCGGTGCCGTTGGGCAGGGCCAGAAACACCACGAAGTACCAGAACAGCAGTTGCAGCAGCAGGGGGATGTTGCGGATCACCTCCACGTACACCCGGGCCAGCCGCCGCAGCAGCCCATTGCCGCTGAACGAGGCCATGCCCATGGCCGTGCCCAGCAGCGTGGCCCCCGCCAGGCCCACCAGAATCACTCGCAGGCTGTTGACCAGTCCCACCAGCAGGGCACGCCAGTAGGGCATCGAGGCGTCGAAGGGGATCAGGCTCTCGGCGACATCGAAGCTGGCCGGCTGGCTCAGCCAGCGCCAGCTCAGCAACAGCCCGGCGGCTGTGAGGTTGCGCACCAGATTGCCCACCAGCAGGGTGATCACCAGGAGCAGGACCAGGCCCACCACCGCCTGGACGATCCAGGGCAGCACCCGGCGGTCGCGCCACCAGGGGATTCGCTTGAGGGTGGCGCTCAACGGAAGGGCGGCGAATAGATCAGGCCACCCTGGGTCCAGAGGCGGTTCTCGGCCCGCTCAAGCTTGAGCGGCGAGCCGGTGCCCACATTGCGCTCGAAGATTTCGCCGTAATTGCCAACAGCCGCGATCGTTTTGGCGACAAAGTCGGCTGGCAGACCGAGCTGCTTGCCGAAATCACCCTCCACCCCCAGGAAACGGCGCAGGTCGGCCTGGTTGGTGTTGGCCTTGGCCTCCGCCACCTTGGCGGCCACGTTGGCCTTGGTGATGCCCAGCTCCTCGGCCTGGAAGAGGGCGAACACGGTCCAGCGCAGGGCATCGGCCCAGGCGGGGTCTCCATTGACGCTGGCGGGAGTGAGCGGTTCCTTGCTCATCACCTCCGGCAGGAGGATGTGCTCATCAGGTTTAGGGAAGCTGCTGCGCTTGGCCGCCAGCTGGGAGCGATCGCTGGTGACCGCGACACAGCGGCCGCCCAGGTAGGCCGCATAGGTCTGGTCGCCGGTCTGGAACTTGAGCGGGGTGTAGGCGATGCCCTGCTCGCGCATTCGATCGGCCAGGTTGAGTTCGGTGGTGGTTCCGCTCTCCACACAGATCGGCTTGCCGTCGAGATCCTTGAGCGTCCTGGCCCCGCTGGCCACGGGCACCATCACCCCCTGACCGTCGTAGAAGGTGGTGGGGCCGAAGGATATGCCGTTGCCGCCGGCCGAATCGCGGCTCAGGGTCATGGTGGTGTTGCGGGCCAGCATGTCCACCTCACCGCTGGCCAGGGCCGCGAAGCGCTCGCTGGAGTTGAGGTCGCGGTATTCCACCTTGGAGGGGTCACCCAGCACCGCCGCCGCCACGGCGCGGCAGGTGTCGGCATCGAGGCCGCTGTAGGTCCCGTCAGGGCCGAGGAAGCTGAAGCCTGGCAGCTTGCCGTCCACCCCGCAGACCAGCTTGTCGCGGCCCCGGATGGTGGAGAGCTTCACGCTCTGAACACCCCCGCCGCTGCCGCTGTCGTCGGCGCAACCACCAAGGGCGAAGGCCAGCAGCAGGTGCAGGGCGAGGAGCCAGCGGGGCGAGGGTTGCATCAACCAGGAGCAAAGCAGTGGGCGCAGTTTGCCAGCTCTGCCACGGACATGCCGCTTACCCAGCCTGATAATGGTGCGTCTCCGGAATCGATGGGTGCCAGGCAGCGCCAGTTCCCCCTCCAGGCCATCCACCAGAACGACCACCAACCCCATCCGTGAGCTGCTGGAGCGCTTCCAGCAACGACGCTCGCGACTGACGGTGCCTCAGTTCACGGTGCTCACCGGCCTGCTGGTGATCGCCGTGGGCACCTTGCTGATGGCCCTGCCCGTGTTCTCTTCCGAGCAGGTCGGCCTCTGGGAGGCCATGTTCACGGTGATCTCCGCCATCACAGTGACGGGACTTTCGGTGGTGGACGTGGGCCAGGAGCTCACCTTTCCTGGGCAGGTGCTCCTTGCCCTGTTGATCCTCACCGGCGGCCTGGGGTTGATGGCCATCACCACCTTTCTGCAGGGCTTCGTGCAACGGGGCTCGAGGCTGCGCCGCCGGCTTGATCGCGGCCGGGCCATGGACGAATTCGGTGTGGGCGGCATCGGCGACACCTTCCACTCGATCCTGATCACCGCAGCCTGGGTGATCGGCATGGGCACTCTCGTGCTCTACACCATCGGTTTCCGTGACATCCCCGTGCCGCGTGAGCGGCTGTGGGCCTCCCTGTTCCACTGCATCAGCGCTTACAACAACGCCGGCTTCGGCCTCTGGAGCGACAGCCTGATGGGTTATCGCGCCAGTCCGGTCGTGAACCTGGTGATCATGGTGATGATCGTCTCGGGGGGAATCGGCTACCGGGTCACCAACGACCTCTGGCAGAACCGGTTCAAGGTGCGTCTGATCCGCAGTTTCAGCCTGCACACCCGCCTGGTGCTGCGCTGGACGATCGGCCTGATCCTGATCGGCGCGGCAGGGATGCTGTTCACCGAGCATTTCACCCGCTCCAGCGGACTGACGCCCCTGCCCTGGTGGGAGGAACTGCAGGTGGTGTTTTTCCAGTCGGTGAGCACCCGCACGGCCGGCTTCAACACCGTGCCCCTCTCGGTGGAAGTCATCTCCGAAGCGGGTCTGCTGCTGATGATGACGCTGATGTTCATCGGCGCCAGTCCCGGAGGGACCGGCGGCGGCATCAAGACCACCACCTTCGCGTGCCTGGTGGCGGCCACCCGCTCCACCCTCAGGGGCGAAGACACTGTGGTGATCCGGCGCCGGGCGATCTCCGACAAGGTGGTTCTGCGGGCCGTTGGGGTCACCCTCGCCTCACTGCTGTTCGTGCTGTTGATGGCTCTGGTGCTGGGTCTCGACCGCGGGGTCGGCACCGACGGTCAGCCCTTCAGCTTCCTGGAGAAACTGTTCACCTGCATCTCCGCCTTCGCCACCGTGGGCCTCGATGTGGGGGTCACCGCAGAGCTGAACCGCTGGGGCCAGCTGGTGCTGATGGTGGGGATGTTCGTGGGCCGGATCGGCATCCTGTTGCTGCTCTCGGCGGTCTTCGGCAGCCACACCACCTCGCGCATCTCCTACCAGCACGAGGAGCTTTACCTCTGAAGATGGGGGCTTCTGAGGCTCTCCTCCGCCAAGGCGGACAATGGAGAGTCTGCTCGCGGCACCGGCTCCATGGCGGCACTCCCCGACCGACTGGTGATCCGCCGCCCTGACGACTGGCATGTGCATCTGCGCGACGGGGCGATGCTGCGGGCCGTAGCCCCCAGCACGGCCCGGGTCTTCCGGCGAGCGATCGTGATGCCCAACCTGCTGCCGCCGATCACCACGGCGGCGGCGGCAGAGGCCTACCGCGAGCGCATCCTCTTCGCGGTGTCAGGGAGCAACGGATTCGAGCCACTGATGACGGCCTACCTCACCGACACGATCGATCCTGGTGAGCTGGAGCGTGGCTTCAGCGAGGGAGTCTTCACCGCCGCCAAGCTCTATCCAGCCCGGGCCACCACCAACGCCGAGGCCGGGGTGAGTGATCTGGCCCGCATCGCGCCGGTGCTCGAGACGATGGAGCGGATCGGCATGCCGCTGCTGATCCACGGCGAGGTGACCGACCCCGAGGTGGATGTGTTCGATCGAGAAGCGGTGTTCATTGAGCGTCAGCTCGAGCCCCTGCTGGAACGTCACCAGGGGCTGAAGGTGGTGTTTGAGCACATCACCACCGCCGAGGCCGTGGCTTTCGTTGAGGGGGGGCCTCCAACCCTGGCTGCCACGATCACCCCCCATCACCTGCAGATCAACCGCAACGCCATGTTCCGGGGCGGGTTCCGCCCGGATGCCTACTGCCTGCCAGTAGCCAAGCGGGAACTGCACCGGATCGCCCTGCGCGGTGCTGCCACCTCAGGACAACCCAGGTTCTTCCTTGGCACCGATTCAGCACCTCACTCGCGGGAAGCGAAGGAATCGGCCTGCGGTTGCGCCGGTATCTTCAATGCCCCCCATGCGCTCGAGAGCTACGCCCAGGTGTTTGAGCAGGAGGGTGCCCTGGAGCGGCTGGAGAACTTTGCGTCGGTGTTCGGGCCCCGTTTCTACGGTCTGCCCCTGAACGAGACCACGATCGAGCTGGTGCGGCAGCCCCTGGAGGTGCCCCACCAGCTTGAACTGGGCGGGCAGGGCAATCGTCTCCTGCCGCTGGTGCCTTTCCAGGCCGGAGAAATCCTGCCCTGGCGAATCGGGGCTGCGCCCGCCTAAGTAGCCAGTCCGGAATCGAGGTGGATGCCTGGCTTCAGCCCGAGGGTTCGGGCCAGGTAGGGCAGGCTGACGCCCTGAACGAAGAGGTTGACCACCACCACAATGAAGATGATGCTCTCGGCGTTCTTGCTGATCTCCCCGATGATGGCCGGGTCAATGCCGCGGATCCTGGGAATCGCCAGGCTTAGGTCGTGGGACAGGGCGAGGGGAACAGCCCCTCGCAGCCCACACCACGATACCAACAACGATTCCTTGAAACTGAACGGAGAGAGAGGCTGCAGAATCAGCACGCTGATGGGACGAGCCACGAACATCAGCCCCAGGGCCGAGAGGAGGCCGATGGGCAGGGCGTCGACCAGGTCAGGAGGATAGACAAGCAGGCCAAAGATCAGAAAGATGGTGATCTCCGTCATCGTGTTGAAGGGGAGTAATACCTCCTGAATTGTGACGTGGTTAATGTCAGGCGAGCGATACCTGGTGTTGGTTAGAAACAGTCCGGTGACGTATACAGCAATGAATCCTGAACCACCCAACAGGGTCGCTGAACCATAAACCACGAAGGCCACTGACATGGCCACCACCAACAACTGGGAGCGTTCCTCCACCAGGTCATTGATTACGAAGCGCGCCAGATATCCGAACACAAAACCCACCACCAAGCCTGCGCCAATCTGCTGAAAAAAGATCTTGACCTGTGTGACCACGGTGCTCTCCAAGCTGGGGCCGACTCCAGCGGTGCTTGAGACCACGAAGATGCCCACCACCAGGCCGTAGAAGAGCAGAGCTGAAGGGTCGTTCACCGAGGATTCGAACTCCAGCAGGTGCTGCAATCTCAGCGGAACCTTGTCGCGTACCGATCGCAACACGCTCAGGGTGGCCCCAGCATCTGTGGAGCCAAGGCAGGCGGCGATCAGCATGGCGGCACCCAGAGGGATGGTTTCAATCCCAACGGACAGCACCTGAGCCGATGGTGAGCCCAGAAACCAGATCAACCCACCCAGGATCAACGAAGAGACCACCACACCACCAACGGCGAGCACGACGCCGTACTCAAGAAACCCCCGGATCGCGGCCAGATCGGTCTTGAGCCCTGCGTAGAACAACAACAGGGCCAGGCCCAGCAATTGAAAATTAGACGCCTGCTCATGGGTGATTTCAAGGATGTTGACGTTGATCGACAATCCCAGCAGCAGCACGCCAAGAATTGCTGGGATGCCGATCTTTGGGGAGAATCTGCTGATGGCCAGGGTTCCGAGAAAAAGGATGCCGATGAACAACAGGTGGGCCTGGAGTGGAAGGTCCAGCACATTCGTCTGTGCATTTGGCGTGGCAACCTCGGCCAGAACCATCAGGGAGTTGTTGAGCATCCGATTAGGCGTGATTGAACTCGGGGACCATGGGCTCAGGCCGTGGCCGATGCCGCTGCGGCAGGCGCTGAGGTGGTGTGGGCCTCGAGCAGATCAGCCTGCTCCTGGCTCAGGCGACCGGCCGCAAGCAGAACGGTGGTGATCCGCTCGATACCCACCACCGCATGGCAGGCATAACCCGCCGAGGCCAACCGGTTGGATGCGTTGCCCCCGTGGTCGATGAACACCACCACATCCTGCACTTTCAGGCCCGAAGATTCCAGCTTGCTGATGCCCTCCAGGACGCTTCCACCCGTGATCAGGATGTCGTCGACGACGACAACGGTTTCGCCTTCCTCAAAATCCCCTTCGATCAAACGGCGGGCCCCATGGGCCTTCACCTCCTTGCGCGGGTAGATCAGCGGTACGTGCAGCTGTAGCGACAGCCCCGTGGCGGTGGGGAGGGATCCATAGGGAATACCGGCGATTCGATCGAACTGCAGATGGGCCAGCGGTTCGGCGTAGGCGTGCAGCACCCGGTGGAACAGGTTCGGATCAGAGATGATCCGGCGCAGGTCGATGTAGTAATTGAAAACGGCTCCGGAGGCCTGCACGTATTCCCCGAAGAGCAGGCAGCCGATATCGAACAGATCCACCAGCAGCTCATCCAGCCGCTGGTCCTCCAGACGTTGATCCTCCAGGCGCCCCTGCTCAAGGCTCTTGGCGTCGACCAGAACATCTGACGCCGAAGAGGCTGCCGGCGCCGCTGATCCAACGCGGGGAGCCGGTAGCCAGAGCTCACAGCGGTCGATCGTGCCGCCATCCCAGTTCGCCCTCATCGTCTCGATCTGCTGGCGCAGGGCCCGGGTGCCCGCCGCCATGCCCTCCTCCACCAGCAGGTGCTGGGGCAGGGGCAACAGCAGTCCGTCAGCTGACGCGTTGAGACCCGCCTGAAGCAAGGCCTCCAGCCTCTCCTCCTCACCCCAGAGGCTGCGCAGGATCAGGAAACGCTCCGGAGCTTCCCGCCGCACCCTCGCCAGCACGGCCGGATCGCTGGTTCCCACCTCCAGCAGCAGGTGCTCCGGGGTGCCCCAGAGCTGGGTCTCCCGCACGATCGTGATGTAAAGCGGGTCATCCTCATCGGGATGGTGCTGCACCACCCGGGCGCCGGGATTGGAGCTGTGGCAGGTGAGCACCACCGCCCGGTCGGGATAAAGCAGAAATGGGGCGGCGATGTCCTGGCCCGCCAGGGGGGAGAGGGTGACCGCATCCACGCCGAGGTCGCGGAAGAGGTAATGAGCCAGGGCTGAGGAGCTGTTCAGATCACCGTGCTTGGCATCGAGGATGAGTGGCAGCTCCAGCGGCACCAGCTCGCGGACTTCCCGCAGCAACTCGAGGCCGATCGGCCCCAGGGCCTGGTAAAAGCCCAGGCTCGGCTTGTAGGCGCAGACGCTGTCGGAGGTGGCTTCGATCACCGCCTTGATCCAGCGGCGGGCCTGGGCCAGGAACGAGCCGCCGCCGGCGTTATGGCGCGTCCACGGCTGAA
>NZ_JAGQBY010000074.1:0-15128 GCF_024345875.1 Synechococcus sp. EJ6-Ellesmere | reverse complement strand
CTGCACCGACTGGCGCAGATCCTCGACGTTGACGAGATTGCCGTTGTGGGCCAGCGCAAAGGGGCCGAGGCGGGTCATCAACACCACCGGCTGGGCGTTGCAGACCCGACTGCTGCCGGTGGTGGAATAGCGGTTGTGGCCCACGGCCAGATCACCGGGCATGCGCTCGAGCACGTCCTGATCAAAGACCTGGCTCACCAGGCCCATGTCCTTGTGCAGCCGCACCTTGTCGCCGTTGAACACAGCGATGCCGGCCGATTCCTGACCCCGGTGCTGCAGGGCGTAGAGGCCGAAGTAGGTGAGGTTGGCCACTTGCTGGCCAGGGGCGTACACGGCAAAGACCCCACAGGCCTCTTCCATCCGGTCGGGCCGTTCCGGCGTGGGGTGCGCGCTTGCCACAGGCCCGTTCACCTTTCTTTTACCTTTGCATTGTGCCTCAGCCGGTTGCGGCCAGCCGGCGCGGCAGAGCGTTCTCGTAGCTCGTGCGCAGCTCCTCCACCTCCAGGGCCAGCAGGACGGTGCCGTTCTGCTCGAAGCTCAGGGCTGTGCCGGCCTCACCCACCCGACCGATCGGCGTGGCCAGTGCTTGCGGCCCCACAGCCTGCTGCACCGCCAGCAGCTCCTGCCAGGCCTGCTCCTGAGCTGGTCTGAGCGACACCAGCACCCTGGCGCCCCCTTCGGCGAAGAGCAAGCGATCCAGACGGCCCGCATCGGCGGGAAGCTCCAGAGCGGCACCGAGGCCGGAGGCGATGCGGGCCTCGGCAGCCCCCACCGCCAGGCCCCCGTCGCTGAGATCGTGGGCGGAGGCCACCGGGCCCGCCGTGATCGCCTGACGCAGCAGGGATTGCACTGTCCGCTCGAGCTTCAGGTCGGTCAGCGGCGGCCGGCCCGTGGCCAGACCATGGACACTCTCCAGATAACTGGAGGCGGCCAGAGCCAGCCGCCCATCGACGTCGCTACCGGCCAGGGGCACCCCCAGCAGCCAGAGGTGATCGCCCGGAGCCTGCCAGCCCAGGCCGGTGACGTGATCGAGGTCGTGAACGAGTCCCACCATCCCCACCACGGGAGTGGGATGGATCGGCTGCAGGCTGCCATCGGGCCGCCTGGTTTCGTTGTAGAGGGAGACGTTGCCGCCGGTAACGGGAGTGTCGAGTGCCCGGCAGGCCTCCGACAGACCACGGCAGGCCATGGCCAGCTGCCAGTAGCCGGTGGGGGTCTCCGGGGAGGGGAAGTTGAGGTTGTCGGTGACCGCCAGGGGTTCAGCCCCGACGCAGCTGAGGTTGCGGGCAGCTTCGGCCACCGCCGCCGCCGCCCCCCGCTCTGGATCCAGGGCCACCCAGCGGTTGGGGCAGTCGACAGTGGCGGCCACGCCGCGGCTGGTGGCCTCCATGGCGCCCTCGCCCCGCTGGGGCCGCAGGCGCACCACGGCCGCATCGGCGCCACCGGGGGGCATCACCGTGTTGGCCTGCACCTGGTGGTCGTACTGGCGATAGACCCAGCGCTTGCTGGCAATGGTGGGGTCATCGAGCAGGCGCAGGAGCACGGCACCCCAACCCAGGGCCTGGCCCGCCAGTGGTCCGCCTGCCGGTGTGATGCCCTCAGCGGCGGCGGCGGGCAGGTCGGCCTCGCTCCAGCGCCAGTGCGCCTGGATGGCTGCCGGAGGTTCACTGATCAGCTCATGGCGGTTGATCGGGGTGTCATCGGCGAGGGCGCTGGCGGGCACCTCCGCCGCCACCAAGCCTCCCTGGAGCACCCGCACCACGTTGTCGGCCAGCACACGGCCGACAACGGCAGCCTGCAGACCCCAACGGCGGAAGCGGGCCATCAGGGCCTCCTCGCAACCCGGTTTGACCACGAACAGCATCCGCTCCTGCGACTCGCTGAGCAGGAACTCGTAGGCGCTCATGCCGCTCTCCCGGGCCGGCACCCGGTCGAGATCGAGCTCGATGCCCAGCCCCCCCTTGGCGGCCATCTCCGAGCAGCTGCAGGTGAGGCCCGCAGCTCCCATGTCCTGAGCCGCGAGCACATCACCACTCTGGAACGCCTCAAGGCAGGCCTCAATCAGCCCCTTCTCCAGGAAGGGGTCGCCCACCTGCACCGCCGGGCGGTCATCGAGGGATGCCGCACTCAGCTCGGCCGAGGCAAAGCTGGCGCCGCCCATGCCGTCGCGGCCGGTGGTGCTGCCCACGTACACCACCGGATTGCCCACCCCCACAGCCCCGGAGCAGACGATCTCCTCGGTTTCCATCAGCCCCAGGGCCATGGCGTTGACCAGGGGGTTGCCGGAATAACTGGGGTCGAAAGCCACCTCACCGCCCACGGTGGGCACCCCCACACAGTTGCCGTAGTGGGCGATGCCGGCCACCACGCCCTCCATCAGGCCCACGTTGCGCTCGTCTTCCAGGGGACCAAAGCGCAGGGCGTTGAGCAGGGCGATCGGCCGGGCACCCATCGTGAAGATGTCGCGCAGGATGCCTCCCACTCCGGTGGCCGCCCCCTGGAAGGGCTCCACGGCGGAGGGATGGTTGTGGCTTTCGATCTTGAAGGCGAGCCTCTGGCCCTCGCCCAGGTCCACCACGCCGGCATTCTCGCCGGGGCCCACCAGGATGCGAGGGCCGGTGGTGGGGAAGCCCTGCAGCAGTGGCCTGGAGTTGCGGTAGCAGCAATGCTCCGACCACATCACCCCGAACATGCCCAGCTCGGCGCGGTTGGGGTCACGACCGAGCCGGCGGCGGATCTCCTCGTAATCGGCCTGGCTGAGGCCCTCCTGGCGCAGGGCCTCGGCGACCGGGAAGGAGGGTGTGGCAACCACAGCAGGGACTCATCAGGGCTCCAGTGTGGCCGAGCCCGTGGCCCCGGCCCGCCGCCTGGGTGGGTTCAGATCCAGGGATCGTCCGGCTCGAGCGGATCGGCCTCGTGGGGCTGTGGCCGGTTTCGCGCTGCCCGGCGCCGTGGCTGGGCCGAAACCTCCCTTACGGGCTCCCCCCAGGCCTCCGGGTCATCCCAGTCTTCCTGCTCGTCGAGCCGGTTGAGGGGGGGATCCTCCAGGCGGGCTTCGGGGTCGAGGGGATCAGGCTCCTGCCAGGGCGGCTCCTCCAGCCAGCCCTCCAGCCGCTCCTCAAAGCGCCCGCCCACCTCCTCGAACTGCTCCCGCCAACGGCGGGAGCGCCGCAGAAATTCCTGACGCACACTGGCGCGGGCCAGGGGGAGATCATCGAGGCCCTGTAGCGCGGTCATCACCTGCCCGGGCTGCTGATCGACGATGCGCTCGGGTGAGAGCAGCCAACGGCTGCTGCCGGGCAGACGCGGATCGCTGCGGGCCACCAGGTAGTCGAGGATGCGGCCGCTGCGCAACTCCACGTTGGCGTCGGCAATCACACCCAGCAGTTGGTTGTCGCTCCCGAGCAGGGCTGCTTCGAAGAGGGTGGGCAAGCGCTCCAGGGTGGCGGGGTCGGTGTCTGCGGGATCCCCTTGCACCAGAGCTTCCTGGTCGGTGAGCCCGCGCAGCTGATTGAGCCTCCACACCAGCCGGCGGGCTCCGAAGGCCGAAGGCCTGCTCACCCAGCCCAGCAGGCGGTGCACAGGCGGGTGCATCCAGCCCTGCAGACCAGCGCCATGGTCAATGCCCTGGTTGCAGCGCACCCGGCGCCGCAGCAGGTCGCTGAGCAGCAGTTGCTCGGGGAGGGTCACGGCCTCAGCTGCGGATCTGAACGGGCATCACCAGGTAAGTGAAGGTGGGATCCTGCGCGGAGGTCAGCACCGCAGGGGTGGTGGGTGCGTTGCAGCGCAACTCCACCCGCTCGGGGGTCATCGCCTTGAGTCCATCGAGCATGTAGCGGACGTTGAAGGCGATCTCGATCGGATCACCACTGATCACCGCCGGCAGATCTTCGGAACCACTGCCCACGTCCTGGGCATCGGCGCTGATGTGCAGCTGTCCGCTAGCGGGATCACTGCTGAGCTTGACGACGTTGTTGTGCTGGTCCGCCAGCACCGCCACCCGCTCGAGGGCCTGCACGAAGCCACGGCGATCGAGTTCCAGGGTTCGGCTGAAGCGATCGGGGATCAGCTGCCGGTAATTGGGGTAGGTGCGATCAAGGCTGCGGCTGGTGAGCACCTGGTCGGCCCAGAGAAACACCACCTGCCCGCGGTCGCAGTACAGGCTCACCGGGTCGTCACTGCTGCAGGCGGAGAGCAGCCGCTCCAGTTCCCGCAGGGAACGGGCCGGAACCGTGACCGCGAAGGGCTCACTGCCGTCCTCGGCGCCGGAGAAGGCCTTTTCGAGGCGGAGCACCGAGAGGCGGTGCCCGTCGGTGGCGGCGCACTCCAGATCCTGATCGGCCAGGCCGAGGTGGACGCCGGTGAGCAACTGCTTGGCCTCATCGCCACTGCTGGCAAACAAGGTGGCCCGCAGCCCCTTCACCAGGGCGTCCGGTTGCAGGCGAAGGGGAGTTCCGGTCTGAACGAGGGGCAGATCGGGAAAGTCTTCCGCGGAGAGTCCGCGCATCTGGTAGCTGCCGGAGCGGCTTGTGAGCTCCACCTGCTCCTGGCCTTCCTCACAGCTCAGGCTGATCGGGCTGTCACTGGAGAGCCGCGCCACGATCTCACCGAAGAGGCGCGAAGGCAGGGTGATCGTGCCGCTGCTCTCCACGGACGCGGGCAGGCTGGTCTGGATGCCAAGGCTGAGATCGAAGCCGGTGAGGCTGAGCCGGCCGGTGCCGGCATCGGCGGTGAGCAGCACGTTGGCCAGCACTGGGTGAGTGGGGCGTGAAGCCACGGCACGACTGACCAGCTGAAGGCTGGCGCTCAGTTCCGCCTGAGAGCAGACCAGCTTCATCGCGACATGACTCCAGAGAGGACAAGCCCGCCAAGGGCCCCACCACGCTTCCACACCACTGAGCCAAGCGCAACGAGCACAAGCCTGCTCGATCCGCTTTCCCCCTGCCTATTCCCCAATCCTGTTACTGGTTTTTGATTGATCAAGAAGAAAATAAATCCAATCCGTAGTCGTAGGGGCTGGGGAAAGAGCGGAAAACTTCTACAGCCCAGTTCCGATCTTGATTTTTTTGAATCTGAACTGAGGAATGCCTGGCGGAATGATGACTGAAATCAAGGTTTTCCACTCTTTCCCGGATCTGGGGAAAACGTGAGCAACTCAGGGGTGCTCTATTTGCCCTTGTTCTCCCCGTGCTGGGGCTGTTTTTCCCGTGGACGCTTTGCGCACTGACACCCCAGCGAAAAGCCCCACACCGGAGGTTCCGGCATGGGGCTCACTGGGTTGTTGGGTCCAGCTTGTCTGTCGGGCTTAGAAGCCCATCACCTTGGCCACCACATCCACCTCAGGGACCAGGCCGGCATGGAAGGCCCCATCGCAGTTGTCGATGGCGGTGTTGGGATCCTTCAGACCGTTGCCTGTGAGCACGCAGACCACCGTGGCGCCGGCGGGCACCTGCTCGGCCTGCTGCAGCAGCCCCGCCACAGAGGCGGCGCTGGCCGGTTCGCAGAACACACCTTCCTCCCGGCCGAGCAACTGATAGGCCTCGAGAATGTCCTGGTCGGTGACGGCGTGGAAGCTGCCGCCGCTCTGCTCACGCACGGCGAGCGCCTTCTCGCGGTTGGCGGGATTGCCGATGCGGATCGCCGTGGCAATCGTGTCGGGTTGCTCCACGGTGTGACCCAGCACCAGAGGCGCCGAGCCACTGGCCTGGAAGCCCATCATCCGGGGAAGACGCCGGCTGTGGCCCGCCTGTCGGTACTCCTGAAAGCCCATCCAGTAGGCACTGATGTTGCCGGCGTTGCCCATGGGGATGCAGAGCCAGTCGGGGGCGTCACCGAGGGCATCCACCACCTCGAAGGCGGCGGTCTTCTGCCCCTGCAGCCGATAGGGGTTGAGCGAATTCACCAACGTGACCGGATAGGTGTCAGCCACCTCTCGCACGATGGCCAGGGCACGATCGAAGTTCCCCTTCACCGCCAGCACCTCAGCGCCATACACGAGGGCCTGGGCGAGCTTGCCCTGGGCCACGTAGCCGTCGGGGATCAGCACGAAGGCGCGCATGCCACCGCGGCGGGCATAGGCGGCGGCTGCCGCACTGGTGTTGCCGGTGCTGGCGCAGATCACGGCCTCGGCGCCGGCTTCCCGCGCCTTGCTCACCGCCATCGTCATCCCCCGGTCCTTGAAGCTGCCGGTGGGGTTGAGGCCGTCGTATTTGAGAAACACCTTGATGCCCCGGCCCAGCCGTGACGCCACGGCCGGCGCTGGGATGAGGGGAGTCGCGCCTTCCCGCAGGGTGATCACTGGCGTGGCCTCACTCACCGGCAACCAGCGCCGGTAGGCCTCGATCAGCCCCGGCCAGTCCTGCATCGTTGGCTGCTGGCCCAGTCGCCGAAGAGCTGAAAGCAGGGGCACGTCGGCAGGCGGTCAGGCTGAGATGAATCTACGCGCCGAGTCCCCAGCAGCCCCGGAACCATGCCCTGGGTCTCAGGGGGCCGTCGACGGTGGTGCCGCTGTGGACGACTCTGGCTTCGCTTCCATCATCGAGCCGCTCTTGGGCTGATCGCCGCTGCCGGGTTTCGCGGCTCCATCGCCGCGCAGCCCGTCAAGGGGGGATTCAGAGAAGAAGCGCACAAGATCGGAAATCGAGCTTGCTTTGCTGATCACCCCCAGCAGGGCCGGAATGTTCACTGCCAGCTCCTGGGCCGGGTAGGCCTGGAGGAACCCGGTGGCGCTGAGGTTGCCGTTGCCGTTGGCCAGGCCCGTGATCAGGGCGCCACGGATGGCCTGGACCCCCTTCTGGGGCGCCCTCAGGGGAGAGAAGATTCCCGCCAGCCGCTGCAGCAGCGCTTCGCCGATCCGCGTGGAGAGCAGCCGGCTGGTGAGCACCAGGGGCAGGGAGAGTTGTTGATTCAGCATCTTGGCCACCGAGGCCGGATCCTGCCTTCCGAAGCGCAGCACATCCCCCAGCAGCCCACGGGCTTCACCCGTCTGGGCCAGGTGCTCCAAGTCGGCTACCGGAATCGAACGCCGGAAGGCTCCACTCACGAACACCACCTGTTCGGCGGCCTGCACCTGCAGCCCTGGCGTTGCTGCACTCAGCGAAAGCCCCAGCAGGACGGCCAGGATTTTGGGCGGACGATTCAATAGCCGAAACCTTGTGGTCGGAAAATCCTAAGAGCTGCCGGTGGCGCTGAGAACAGCGCTCTGGCTCAGTTCGGGAGCCACCAGGACGTCGCGCAGAAGTCGCACCACGCTGCGCTCCGCCAGACCCTGGGCCAGCTGAACGCCCATGCGGCGCAGGTCGGGTTCTCCCAGCAGCCGGGGCAGCCGCAGCAGCAGCAACTGGGGCTCGAAGCCGGGCAGCTGACGCAGGATCGTCAGCAGTTGCTGCACCGGCTCGAGGCTGAGCAGGGCCTCCTCCCCGCTCTCGAGCCGGGGGCTGCGCAGTCCGGGCGGTTGCAGCCGGCGAGGCAGGCGGCTGCCCAGCCGGCGGAAGGCCTGCCAGCTGATCGCATCCACCCTGTCCACCAGGGCATCCACCAGCTGCTGGCGCAGCAGGCCGCCCTTGGGGGAGAAGAGAAAGTCGAGCACCTGATCGAGCAATCCCTCCAGATCCAGCTGGTCCTGAAGGGAGGCACTGCTGATCAGGTTCTCCAGCCGCTGCCAGCGGAATTCTTCGCCATCGAAGAGCATCTCGCGCAGGCTGCTGCGCAGGGCCGGATCAGGGTCCTCCATCAGCCGTCGGGCGAAGTAGGGGTAGGCGGCGCCGAGGATCTTGAAGTCGGGGTCCACGCTCAGCGCGATGCCCTCCAGTGTCACCAGGGAGCGGATGATCAGGGCGTAGTAGGGCGGCACCTGGAACGGAAACCTGTACATCACCCCGGAGAGATCGTCGGTGACGGCCTTGAAGTCCATGCGGCTGACACCCATCTCCAGGGCCTGGCCGAAGACACTCTCGAAGGCCGGCACGATCGGTTCGAGATTCACTTCCTCTCCGAGGAATCCCAGGTTGACGAAATCACGCGAGAGGGAGGTGAAATTTCGGTTGACCAGATGCACCACGGCCTGAATCAGACCCGTTCTCGACTCGCGGCTCACCTCGCTCATCATGCCGAAGTCGAGATAGGCCAGCCGGCCATCGGGCAAAGCCAGCAGGTTTCCGGGGTGGGGATCCGCATGAAAAAACCCATGCTCGAGCAATTGCTGCAGGCTGCAGTTCACCCCTGTCTGCACCATGTCGTCGGGGTTGATGCCCAGGGCGCGCACCGCTTCCAGGTTGGTGAGCTTCACCCCCTCGATCCACTCCATCGTGAGGACCCGGCGGCTGGTGACTTCGCGGTAGATGCGCGGAACGGCGATGCGGGGATTGTGCTGATGCAGGCGTGCGAAATGTTCGGCGTTGCTGGCTTCGTTGAGATAGTCCATCTCTTCGAAGACCCGTTTGCCGAGCTCATCGATCAGGGCCACCAGGTCGCTGCGGATCAGGCGCACGTTCTGGTTCAGCCAGGCGGCGATCTGGCGCACGATGTAGAGATCGAGCGTGATCTGCTCGCGCAGCCCTGGACGCTGCACCTTCACTGCCACGGCTTCGCCGCTGAGCAGTACCCCCCGGTGCACCTGGCCCAGGGAGGCTGCTGAAATCGGCTCCCGGTCGAGTTGCCGGAACAGGCTGTTCACCGGTGCGCCGAGGTCTTCCTCGATGCAGGCCATCGCCAGGGAGCTCTCGAAGCCAGGCAGCTGATCCTGCAGCTGGGCCAGTTCCTCCAGCAGCACCGGCGGGATGATGTCTGGCCGGGTGGAGAGGGCCTGGCCGGCTTTGATGAAGGCTGGCCCAAGGGCCGCCAGAAGTTCGGCGCACTCCCGTGCCCGCGCCCGCGCCCGATCCTCGTTGCTGAGCGTCCCGAGAAATTTGTCAAAGCCCACGCCGATCAGGAACAGGCTGATGGGCACGATGGTTTGCCAAAGACGCCGCAGCAAGCGCTGGGGGTGGCCGGAGTAAATCCGCGAAATGGTCTGCGGGTCGTAACTCAGCAGACCGGCGGCTTCGATGAAGTCGCTGAGTTCCTCGGCGTTGCTGGTTTGTTCGGCGATCGTGTCCCCGGTGATCGTGGCCTGATCCGAGCGGACCATCAGGGAGGAGTTCGACTGTTTCTCTTCTAAACGAAAGCGACCGCCGCTACGGTCGGGGCAATCACCGGAGGCCGGCGTGCTCACGGGTCTGCGTCTGGAGAACATCGCCCTGATCGATGCTCTGGATCTCAGTTTCAGGCCAGGGTTCACCGTTCTCACCGGGGAGACCGGCGCGGGCAAATCTCTTCTCCTCGATGCCCTCGATGCCCTGCTCGGCGGTGCCCAGGGGGGTGAGGGCCTGCGGCTGCTGCGCCCGGGCTGTAAGCGGGCGCGCATCGAAGCCGGTTTCTCCTTTTCGGAGCCGGTGCGGGCCTGGCTGATCGAGCAGGAACTCGAACCGGAGGACTGCGATCTGATCATCAGCCGGGAGTGGCGCCAGCAGGAGGACCGCATCAGCAGCCGCTGCCGCATCAATGGGGTGATCGTCAACCGCGCCCAGCTGCTGGAGCTGCGCCCCCTGCTGCTGGAGCTCACCGTTCAGGGGCAGACCCAGCAGCTGGCGCGTCCTGGCCAGCAGCGGCGCTGGCTGGATCGCTTCGGTGGGGAGCCGATCGCCGAGTCCCTGCTGGCGGCCCGCTCGGCCGTGCGGGCCTGGAAAGCGGCGGCGGCGGCCCTGGACACAGCCAGGGCCGATCAGCAGCGCCGGCAGCTCGACCGGCAACGGCGTCTGCAGCTGCTGGAGGATCTGGAGGCGGCTCAGCTCGACGACCCCCATGAGCGCCAGCGCCTGCAGGGGGAGCAGGACCGGCTGGCCCACGCCGTCCGCTTGCAGGAGGGGGTGACGACGGTGAGCGGACGGCTGGTGGAGGGTCTGGAGGGCGCCCCGTCGGTGCTCGATCATCTCGCCGCCATCGAGCAGGAGCTGCAGCATCTGCAGGGGTTCGATGGGGGCCTGCAGCCCTGGCTGGAGTGCTGCGCCGGGGCGGCCCAGCTGCTGCAGGAGCTGGCCTCTGGCCTGGATCGTTATGGCGCAGGCCTGGAGAGCGATCCTGAAACCCTTTCGGGACTGCAGGAGCGGATGGCCCAGCTCAAGGCCCTGGAGCGGCGCCACGGCCAGGAGCTGGGGGCCCTGATCGCCCTGCGCGACGACCTCCGACGCCAATTTGATGCCACCGGGGTCGAGGCCTCGCTACGTCAACTGGAGCAGCAGGAAGAGAGCAGCCGCCACCGGTGCGAGCAGGCCTGCGCACAGCTCAGCGAGCGGCGCCGTGTCGCCGCCACGGCCCTGGAGCGGCAATTGATGGACACCCTGCGGCCCCTGGGTCTGGCTCAGGTGCGCTTCGGGGTCTCGATCGAGCCTTCCCCCGAGGTGGCCAGCGGCGGGGAGATGAGCAGCTTCCTGCTGTCCCTGAAAACCTGTCTGGCGGCGACGGATCCCCAGGTCACCCTCCTGTTTGATGAAATCGACAGCGGCGTCAGCTGCCGGGTCAGCGGGGCCATCGCCGCCCTGCTTCGCCGCCTCGCTGAGCAGCGTCAGGTGTTCTGCGTCACTCACCAGCCTCTGGTGGCCGCCATGGCCCAGCACCACTTCCGCGTAAGCAAGCAGGTGGAGGCTGGCTGCACCCGCACAGGGGTGACGGCCCTGCAAGACAGCAGCGAGAGAGAGCGGGAACTGGCCGAACTCGCCGGAGGCGATTCCGGTGAAACCCGCAGCTATGTGGCCAGCCTGCTGCAGCAGGGGGCCTCCTGAGCCGCAGGAGCAGCCCGTAGACTCCAGGCTGTCAGGGTTGCTGAATGCCCCGCGCCAGATCCGTCTCCGGATCCAAGAGCTCCGCCACGAATGGAGGCGGCCCCAAGGCCATGTCCGAGCTGGCCGCCTCCCCTGGGCTTGATCCCAGCACCATGCTTAGTGGCGGCAGCCTCGAGGATGTGATCCGGGTGCGTGGCGCACGCCAGCACAACCTGCGCAACGTCGATCTCACCCTGCCGCGCAACCGGCTGGTGGTGTTCACCGGGGTGAGCGGCAGCGGCAAGAGCTCCCTGGCCTTCGACACGATCTTCGCCGAGGGTCAGCGCCGCTACGTGGAGAGCCTCTCCGCCTATGCGCGCCAGTTTCTTGGCCAGGTGGATAAGCCTGATGTGGATGCGATCGAGGGGCTCTCCCCGGCGATCTCGATCGACCAGAAATCCACCAGCCACAACCCCCGCTCCACCGTCGGCACCGTCACTGAGATCCAGGACTACCTGAGGCTCCTGTTCGGCCGTGCCGGTGAGCCCCACTGCCCCCAGTGCAACCGCTCGATCCGGCCCGAGAGCATCGACGAGATGGTCGATCGGATCGCCACCCTGCCGGAGGGCACCCGCTACCAGTTGCTGGCGCCGGTGGTGCGGGGCAAGAAGGGCACCCACACCAAGCTGCTCTCCGGTCTGGTGGCCGAGGGCTTTGCCCGGGTTCGCATCAATGGTGAGGTGAGAGAGCTCTCCGACAACATCGAACTCGACAAGAACCACGCCCACAACATCGAAGTGGTGGTAGACCGGCTGGTGGCCCGCGAGGGCATCACCGAGCGGCTCACCGATTCCCTGCGAACCTGCCTCAAGCGGGGCGATGGCCTGGCCCTGGTGGAGGTGGTGCCCAAGACCGGCGAGGAGCTGCCTGAGGGCGTTGAGCGGGAACGGCTCTACTCCGAGAATTTCGCCTGTCCCGTGCACGGGGCCGTGATGGAGGAGCTCTCGCCCCGGCTGTTCTCCTTCAACAGCCCCTATGGCGCCTGCGCCGACTGCCACGGCATCGGCCATCTGCGCCGGTTCACCCTGGAGCGGGTGGTGCCCGATCCTTCCTTGCCGGTCTACGCGGCGATCGCTCCCTGGAGTGACAAGGACAACAGCTATTACTTCTCCCTGCTTTACAGCGTGGGTGAGGCCTTCGGCTTCGAGATCAAGACCCCCTGGAACCAGCTCAGCGATGAGCAGCGCCAGGTGGTGCTCCATGGCAGCGAGGAGCCGATCGCCATCCAGGCCGACAGCCGCTACCGCAAGAGCCAGGTGTACCAGCGACCGTTCGAGGGGATCCTGCCGATCCTGGAGCGCCAGTTGCGTGACGCCAGCGGCGAGTCGGTGCGTCAGAAGCTGGAGCAGTACCTGGAGATGGTGCCCTGCGGCACCTGCCATGGGCTGCGTCTGAGGCCCGAGGCCCTGGCGGTGCGGGTGGGGCCCTACGCCATCCATGAACTCACCGCCGTGAGCGTGGCTGAAACCCTCGAGCGGATTGAGGCCTTGATGGGGGTGGCCCAGGGTGCCAAGCCCCTGCTCACCCCGCGTCAGATCCAGATCGGTGACCTGGTGCTGCGGGAGATCCGCATGCGCCTCAAGTTCCTGCTGGATGTGGGCCTTGATTACCTCAGCCTCGATCGGCCGGCCATGACCCTCTCCGGTGGAGAGGCCCAGCGCATCCGCCTGGCCACCCAGATCGGGGCGGGTCTCACCGGGGTGCTCTACGTGCTCGATGAGCCCAGCATCGGCCTGCACCAGCGCGACAACGATCGGCTGCTCAACACCCTCTTCAAGCTGAGGGATCTTGATAACACCCTGATCGTGGTGGAGCACGACGAGGACACGATCAGGGCTGCGGATCATCTCGTCGACATCGGACCCGGTGCTGGCGTGCACGGCGGGCACATAGTGGCGGAGGGGTCCCTCCAGAACCTGCTCGAGGCCGAGGAGTCGCTCACCGGCGCCTACCTCAGTGGCCGCCGCTCCATCCCCACCCCGGCTGAGCGGCGTTCGGCTGGCAGCCGCAAGCTCACCCTGGTCAACTGCCGCCGCAACAACCTCCAGGGTCTCGATGTCGACATCCCCCTCGGCCGGCTCGTGGCCGTCACCGGGGTGAGCGGCAGCGGCAAGAGCACCCTGATCAATGAGCTGTTGCATCCGGCTCTCGAGCACAAGCTCGGCCTGCGGGTTCCCTTCCCCTCCGGTCTTGACGAGCTGCGCGGCATCCAGTCGGTCGACAAGGTGATCGTGATCGACCAGAGCCCGATCGGCCGTACCCCCCGCTCCAACCCGGCCACCTACACCGGCGCCTTTGATCCGATCCGCCAGGTGTTCGCCGCCACCGTGGAGGCCAAGGCCCGCGGCTATCAGGTGGGTCAGTTCAGCTTCAACGTGAAGGGAGGCCGGTGCGAGGCCTGCAGCGGTCAGGGAGTGAATGTGATCGAGATGAACTTCCTCCCTGATGTCTATGTGCAGTGCGACGTCTGCAAGGGAGCTCGCTACAACCGCGAAACCCTGCAGGTGGCCTACAAGGGCTTCACCATCGCCGATGTCCTGCAGATGACGGTGGAGCAGGCTGCAGACGTCTTCAGCGCCATCCCCCAGGCTGCAGATCGTCTGCGCACTCTGGTGGACGTGGGTCTGGGCTACATCAAGCTCGGGCAGCCAGCCCCCACCCTCTCCGGCGG
This sequence comes from Synechococcus sp. EJ6-Ellesmere, assembly GCF_024345875.1. Classification (NCBI taxonomy): domain Bacteria; kingdom Bacillati; phylum Cyanobacteriota; class Cyanophyceae; order Synechococcales; family Synechococcaceae; genus Synechococcus; species Synechococcus sp. EJ6-Ellesmere. The sequence continues at coordinate 1,601 of NZ_JAGQBY010000074.1, read as the reverse complement.
TGAGGCCCAGCGCGTGAAGCTGGCCACCGAACTCTCCAAACGCGCCACCGGCAAGACCCTCTATCTGATCGATGAACCCACCACGGGCCTGAGCTTCTACGACGTGCACAAGCTCATGGACGTGATGCAGCGCCTGGTGGACAAGGGCAATTCGATCGTGGTGATCGAGCACAACCTCGATGTGATCCGCTGTGCCGACTGGCTGATCGACCTGGGACCGGAAGGGGGCAACAAGGGGGGTGAAATCGTGGTGGCCGGCACTCCGGAGCAGGTGGCGGAGCACCTCACCAGTCACACGGGCCGGTATCTCAAGCAGGTGCTCGCCCAGCATCCACCTCTGGCCATCGTGTCCTGACGGACCGGAGCACACACAGGCGCTGAGGAGAGATCATGGAGATCCTCGGGTGCCACACTTGCGCGCGCTTCGTTCCGCTCCGGCTGCTCCTCTGCTGCTCACCTTCGCCGGGCTGTTGATCTCGGTGCCGTTCCTGCAGACTCCTGCCAGGGCACTGGAGCAGGTGGAGCTGCGCTTGCCGTTGCTTGAGACAAGCTTCAGCGTCAAGCTGGAGGAGCTCAGCCATCCCGATCGGCTGCTCGCCGGCAGCAGTGATCTGGCTGAACTGGACCAGGCCACCAACGGGCTCATCGGTCGCAAGCTTGTGGGCCTGTTCAATGCCCCGCTGCCGCTGCAGGTGCCGGCGGTGGTGAACGAAGCCGAAGGGTCGCCCATGCTCAACCAGGCGCTGCTCCTGGTCTCCGCTCTGGGGGGCATCGACGGTCTGCCTGCCCACCTCGAGGGAAAAGATCTCTCCAGGGTGCTGGACAAGGCGGCGGCCCAGGGCCCTCTGACCATGCTGAGCGTGATGAAGGCCCTCCCGGGCACCACCGCCTCGGTGGACCTGAGCCGGGCCCTGTTCGTGGTCCGGCGGCTGGCCAGTCAGCAGCAACCAGCCGATCGACTGATGGCCGGGCGAACTCCGGCGAGTGTTGATCCGGCCCTCAGCCAGCCCGGACCTCTCACGGTGGAACGGAAGCTGATCACCCTGCCGGCCCCCCACCGGCCCAAGCCGCTGCAGGTGGTGCAGATCAGCCCCACCAAAGGGGCGAGCGGCCGACTGGTGGTGATCTCCCATGGACTCTGGGACGCACCGGAGAGCTTCGAGGGCTGGGCCAGCCATCTGGCCAGCCACGGCTACACGGTGCTGTTGCCCTACCACCCGGGCAGTGATCAGGGTCAGCAGCAGGCCATGCTCTCCGGCAAGGTCCCTCCCCCGGGGGCGGATGAGCTGCGTCTGCGGCCCCTGGATGTCTCGGCCGTGATCGATGGGGCCGCCGCGGGCCTTGCCGGCTTGCCCACGACGTTGAACACCAAGTTCGTGGCCGTGCTCGGTCAGTCGTGGGGGGCCACTACCGTGCTGCAGCTGGCGGGAGCCAGGCCCAGCGACAGCCAGCTCCAGACTCGCTGCGACGAGGTGCTGGACCCGGAGCGCAACCTCAGCTGGGTGCTGCAGTGCAGCTTCCTCGGTACCGCTGATCAGGCGGCCCTGGCCGATCCCCGCGTCAAGGAGGGTGTGTCGGTGAGTTCGCCGGTGTCGCTGCTG
>NZ_JAGQBY010000073.1:0-15367 GCF_024345875.1 Synechococcus sp. EJ6-Ellesmere | reverse complement strand
GCCGGGATCCGCTCCTCAATCGACACGTAGGAGAACAGGGAGCCGCTGCGCTCCCGGTGACCTCGCATCTGGACTGGGCAGTTGGCCCATTTTCGCAGATTTGGGCGGGTTTTTCAGCAAACTCCTAAAACCCTTATCAGGACTGGGTTGTTCTGGGGGGACAGGCGGATGTCCCGCCAATGTCCCCCCCTGTCCCCCTATCCAGAGAGAAGAGAGCAGTGGCGCCAAGGGGCAGCTGGCCCTCATGGCAGGTCCATCACGGCGGAATACAGCAGTCCGCCGCGGGGGCCGGTATCTACCTGGCCATAGCCAGCGGTCGCCAGCGCCTGCAGGGCCTGCTCGGCGGAAACCACATTGAGGTGACGCTTCTCCCGCCAGGCCAGCCTGCTGCGCAGATCCTTCCAACTCACAGGTCCACCGATACCTGCGGCGATGCGATGCAGTCGCTGCATCAGCTGACTGAGTTCTGGCCCATCAGCGTCAGCTGTAGCCAGCTCATGGAATCCCAGGGCCCAGCCATCGAGCGCCTCCACCAGGGCGATGGCGGCCTGGAGCACATCCACGCCGATCGGTGCCGCAGGCGGGAGCTGACCGCAGACGCGATGAAGCACCTGGAGCAGGCCGGCAATGCGCAGCACCTTGCCTGCGGCCTTGCCATGAATCGCGGCCTGGGCGCCCAATCGGGCCGCCAGGGACTGCTCCTGCTTGCCGTGCTCGTAGTGGGAGAAGAGCTCCAGCGCCGCCGGCGCCAGCGCGTAGGTCGCCGGCGGTAAGCAATGGACGGCACGGGCGACCGTGGCCAAGGTGTCGGCACCGTCGCGCACGGCCAACTCCTGCTCCGGGGTGATCACCGTGGGCAGTGGTGCCGTGCGCTGGGGCAGGGGGGAAAACAAAAAGCGGGCCCACTTGCCGGAGGGGTCACCCCCTTTCACCAGGGCACTGAGCACCTCCGGCTGGATGCCGCCATAGATCGAGACGTGGCAGCGCTCAAAGGAGCGATCCGCCGCGCTGATCCGCAGCGAGGTGTAGCTGTGGCCATCAAAGAGCTCCAGCAGCTGCTGCTCATCGGCGCCGCGCCCCTGGCGGTAGGCATTGAGGGACCCAAACAGACCGGAGAGTTCATCGCGGCGCACCAGCACGGCCAGGCCACGGGCTTCTAGGGCCTGCAACTGAGCCGCCAGGGCCTCCCCCGTGTAGTCCTGCAGCTGCAGGTGAATAGGTACGGGCGCGGGCGGCCGCTCAGTGGCCTTGCAGCCGCGGCACTGCTCCCTCCAGTCCTCCTGGGCGCGGCTGTTATCGCGCGCCTGATCACGGCGCAGCTCCGTGGTGGGCTCCACCACCAGCAACCGCTCCAGTGGTGTCTTCTTCTGGCCGCTGCGAGCAACGGTGCAGACGTAGAGATTGGTCGGCACCACATAGCGGGTGATCGGGTTACCGCAGACGGCGGTGCCGAGCTTGGTAAGACCGGAGATGCAGGCCAGCCACGCCATCGCCACGGCGGTGTCGCTGTAGGGGAGCTGGGTAGTGAGGCTGGCCAGGGAGAGCGCCAGCTGAGGCGGGAACAGTTGCTCGAGGGTGATCGGCTGCTGGCGGCGGCGCTCGCGCTCCTGCAGCAAGGCCCCACCGGCTTCCTGAAGCACCTCCGCGAGCTGGGCCTGCTGCTGCAGCGCCTTGAGCAGGGCGCGCAGGCTCTGGGGCACCAGCTCAGAGCTGGCCGCCAGTTCATCAATCAACAGCTCCAGATCGACCTGATCCAGGTCGTCAGCAAGCGCCTGCTCCAGCAGCTGACGACATTCGTGGCGGCTGAGCACCCTGGGGGTCGCAGAGGCTGCTGGCGACAGGCGCAGACCCGCTTCTTCGCACGGGGAGGTGCGCTCAGCAACAAGGCAGCTGGCCGCACGAGCGTCGTAGCCGTCGAGGGCGGCGTGGTGATGCAGGGTGCCGATGGTGACGCCCCGCCCCTTGAAGGAGCGCCACTTGAGCAGGCACTCGGCCTCGTCGAAGTGGCTGGAGCCTCGCGACCACTCCACCCAGGCGGCCAGCAGACCGGGGTCGACGGAATGGAGTGCCATCCCCACCTGCAGCCAGCTGGCGTAGTCGTCGCGGGGCTTGATGTGAGCCAGCAGCTGCAGCGCCCGCTCGCAGTCCTCGGCAGAGGGTTCGTAGTCGGCACTGACAGGCTCCTGCGGCTGCTTAAACAGCGGCTCCAGTAACCACTCGGGAGCATCGGCTACCTGCTGCTCTGCCGGTGAGCGGCCTTCCATCCAGCGATAGCCGCCGCTACTCGGATGCACCCCGGCGATCACCGACTGATGACCGTCCCAACGCAGCTCAAATACTGTCTCGCACCGGGAGGTGCGGCCAGCAGAGTCGCACCGGGAGGTGCGGTGATTGGGGGCACACCGGGAGTTGCGCTGGGCAGAACGGCTCCAGCAGCGGCGGCCACGCAGACAGGGCCAGAACTCCAGCGGCACGCGGTAAGCCAGCTGCCCCCGCTGCGGCAGTCCCGAGGTCCAGCCCACCGTCGCCGGCAAATCGGTAGGGGGGCGGCCGTAGATCCGCCGGAAACAGCCAGCTGAGCCAGGACCATCGAAATCCACCGCCATCACACCGGAGGCCGGGCCCAGCACCAGTCCCACCGCCAGCACATAGGGGCTCGCGGTGACGGTTTGGAACTCCTCGAAGTTGAGGCCGGCGGCAGACCAGTTGCGCAGCAGTTCGCCGCTGACTGGATCCACCGGCCGTTTCTGGCCGTCGATCGGGATCAGGGCCCAATCGGAGTCGATGCTGCTCAGGCTGTCCAGCACGGCAGGGGTGAGTGCCATCAGCCGCTGCTCAGCGCCCACTGGACTTGGCAGCACTCGGCGGCGACGCGCTGCACCACGCCGCCGGCATCAAAGGCAGCCATCAGGGTTGAGCGCAGCGGGGGCTACGAGCGGCCGCAGGGCTGCGGCGGACTGCCCTGCGCAGCTGTCGGACTGCAGCGGCAGGGGGCAGCCGCGGCCGCAGGATCTGGCACGAGCCTCGGCGCGGCTGGCGGCCCTGGCCTGGCGCCGGATGTGCTCCCGCAGGATCGCGCGGATCAACACCACCCGCGGCTCACCGCCTCGATGGGCATCAAGCCAGCCGAGCACCTCGTCACTGAGGCGGATCACATAGGACCGCAAGGCTCACGTTTCCGGGGCAGCGGCAGCGTATTCGTTTCGACTCGCAGACGCAAGGAAAGCGAGTACGCTCTCCTCAGGGTCTCGGGGTAGCCATGGTCAGCAGTACAGGGGCGGCGCTTTTCTCGCAGGGGGAGGCGGTGTTCGTGCGACCAATCGCCCATGCCTGGCGCCAGCAGCCGTTCACCGTGATCAAGCGGCTCTGGCGCAGGGGCAGGCTGCCCCACTACAAGCTGCAGGCACCCGATGGCGGCATCTGGCTGGTCAGCCAGCTCGAACTGGCCGCCAGTCCAATCTGGAGCTCCACAGAAGGTGACGAGGCACGCCCACGCCGCCGGCGCCGCCTCGCAGCTCCCGGGGCGGCCAGCAGCATTGCCTCCGTTCAGCAGTAGGCCGTGGCTTGGTGGCGCCACCTGAACTCTCTGATCAGCAGGGGCAGCAAACCCGCACGAGCGCTGCCGAGATTCATGCGGCCATCGAGCGACTGCTGGCGGGGGAGGCGTTCCTGGCGAATCGTCCCTGGAGCGAGATCTGGTGGGGGCTGATGCACCTGGATCTGTTCAGCGGCTGGCGGATCGCGATCTGGATCAAGCGCGATGCCCTTGGTGTCTGCCATGCCGCCAGCGCTGCCGATGGCCGCAACTGGCTCTACGGCTGCCAGCGGGATGACTGGACATTGGGACCCGCCGCAAGGATTCTCGAGCCGCTCGGCCTGCTCAGCCCCAGGCAGAGGCAGGCACTGGAAGCACGACTGCGCCGGGCCTGCTGCTGGCCGGCTCCAGCGCACCTGGACGGCGGCTGGATGCCACCGCTGCACCAACTCCAGCACCCTCGCCCGCGCCGGCGAGCGAGCAGCAAGCCAGGCAGGACTGCGGCAGCGAAAAGCCCGCCATGCCCAGAACAGGTACCAGCAGGCAGAGGCACCATGGGTCCAGCCAATGCGCCTGCGTTCAAGCCGTGACGATCACCATCACCTCCCCCTGCCCGGAGAGCACCATCAACGAGCTGGGAATCCGGCAGTGGCCGATCTGGTCCTGCGAGCCCAGCACCTTTCCCTGGACCTACGACGAACAGGAAACCTGTCTGCTCCTGGCTGGTGAGGTGAGCGTGACAGCTGATGGCGGGGAAGCGGTCCGCTTCTCTGCTGGTGATCTGGTGGTATTCCCCGCTGGACTGTCCTGCACCTGGGAGGTGCACCAGGCGGTGCGCAAGCACTACCGCTTTGGCTGAGCCGGCCCAGCGTCCCCCGGCATCCCTAGGCCTGACGACGGCAGCCAAGGCCCCTGGATATCAGCGCAGCGGTGGCATGACCAGTGCCAGCCCGCCAAGCTGAGTTTTGACTAATCCCACTGTGCTTCAGGGTGGCTGTGCCTTAGCGTGCTCCTAAGACCCCTCAGGCTCCCGAGGCATGGCCAACTGGTTCGCTGAGATGGAGGAGAAGCAGGCGGAAGCGCGCCTCGCCTTCGGGCGCATGCTGCGGCTGTGGCGAGAGCGCAACGGCTGGACCCAGTACACGGTGGCGGACTGGGGCAAGGAGGCTGGCTTCCCGACGATCAGCTACGGCAACCTCAGCGCGATCGAGCAGGGCAAGGCCGGTGAGCTGCGCCGGCCCGCCTTCTTCCAGATCGCCGAGGCCAGCCAGCGGCTCCATGAAAGCCGCTACGGCACCATCCGCAGCAAGGAGCTCCGCGACAAGATCAAGGCCGGCCGGCCGCTGCTGGGCAATGATGACCAGCCCTGGGGCCCGCAGGAGCTCTGGGCCTGCTACGTCGGCCTGCAGGACATACCCGAGGCCTACAAGGTCCAACCCAAACCAGAAGCCCCAGCCCTCAGCGCCAAGGAAGCACGGGAGCTGAGCAGCCGCTGGCGAGGAGCGGTGGGCGAGGCCATCGACGCCCATGAGCTCGATCCCTTTCAGGCCTTGCAGGCCATCGCCCGGCTGGCACCGCTAGCCCACCGCAAGCAACTGCGCAAGGTGCTCACGTCCTTCGGTGACTACAGCCCAGCAGACCTGCGCGAGCTGTGGGATGGGGACTGGCTGCCGCAGCAGTGGATCCAGACCTGGCAGAGCAGCCTCAGCGGCAACACCGAAGCGACAGGGCGCGAACAAGCCCAGCCCCAGGATCCATCGACAGTGGCCCCGAGTTCCTGAGGAGGGGTTGCACCTCACGTTACCGAGCCCATAAGATCAGCTCAACGGGCAACGGTCCCGCATGAGCCTCTATGGACAACCCTTTACCCCAGGGCGCACAGGCAGTGGAGCTGCTCTCGCCGGAGGCGCACCACTGGCGAGCTGAGCGCGAGATGGCCGATGCGCTCTCGGCCTTTCAGGCCCAGGTTCAGCCCGCCACGGAGCTGACGCTGCGGGCGGTGGTGGAGGCCGCCAAACCCGCGTTCCAGCGGGGCTTCTGCTTTTCGGTGCGCAGCACCGATGAGGGAACGGCCGTGCTGCTGATGCACCGCAGCGGCGCCCAGCAGAGTGCCGAGAGCGAGGCCTATGACGCGGACTTCCAGCTCAGCGCCAGGCTGCTGGCCGGCTTGCTGGGTATTCCTGTGGACGCGTCACCCCGGCCCAGCAAGGCCGAGTCAGAGAAGTGTTCTGAAGTCGGTGCCGCAGCAGCGGCAACTCCAGTTGCGGTACCTGCGCAAGCCGTTCATGCGCAGATAGCCCCTGGCGGCAGCAACGGGGAGGAAGCGGATGGCTTGCTGGAGGCGGATCCTGCCGATGATCCAGACCTTGAGCCCCTCAACCCTGAGCAGATCAGCACGCTGACCGCGATGCTCAAGGCGATGGCCCGCAGCGATAAGGAGGCCTGGAAGCGCTTCTCCATTGCCTTCCGCGACCATTTCCAGGTGCCGCGCACAGCGCGCACCATCACCGATCGCATCACCCAGCGGCGCCACGCCGATTTCATTGATCGCTTCGAGCAGGAGCTGATCAACACCACGCTGCCAGCAGCCCACCAGGGGCCCGGCAGCGTCGCACCGACAGGTGCGCCTAGCGAATCGGAACCGACAGGTGCGCCTAGCGAATCGGCACCGAGAGGTGCGCTCAGCGAATCGGAGGCGATCTGATGGCGACCCCACAGCGACAGGAGCGGGGCCGGCGCATCGCCTACGGCCATCGCCAGCACGAGCAGCACCTGGCCCCGGACGGCGGCCACTACCTGCAGAGCAAGGTCCGCAGCGATGTCTGGGCGGTGTTGCAGCAGCTGCGCCAGCAGCACGCCCTCTCGATCAGCGGCGCCGCCCATCACCTGATGCGGCTGGGTGCCGGCCTCGATCCCCTTTCACCCCTTGATCAACTCACCCGCACCGAACGGTGCGCGACACACGATGGCCATTGAGCTCAACGACGGCGCCCGCATTGGCGCGCCGGTGATCCGTCAGCAGCGGCTGGGCGAGATCGCCAACCTGGCGGTGGTCCGCACCGAACAACGAGACCGCCTGCGCCGCAACCTCAGTAGAGGCGAGATGGAGACGATTCCCAATGGCACCGACCGCCAGGGGCAACCCAAGGTCAAGCAGGAGATGGTGATCCATGCGGTGGCCATGCCCGGCACCACGATGGAGGCCCGCCTCGGCGAGGAGGGCGGAGTGCCCAGGCCCGGTGATCGGGTGCGGCTGATCCTCAAGGCCAAGGGATTCGGCGACTGGATCGAAGCCCGCCGCAGCCACCGCAAGGGGAAGCTCAATGTCGGTGATGTGCTGACGCTGGAAACCCGCTGGGCGCAGCAGTACGACCAGGACGGCAATCCCAAGGGCACCAAGATCGAAGACCAGGCCGCCGCCGATGCGGTGCCACGCAACGTCACCATCGGCTTCTACGGGCCCCTCTCCCTCAAGGAAGGCAGCGAGTCCCGCTGGATCGAGGCGGCGGAGCAGGCCTACCGCGATGACGAGGCGGCCGAACGTCAGCAGCGCTCAATCCCGCTGGATGACGCCTCGGACTTTGCCGATGAGTTCGGAGATGAGGAGGTGCCGTTCTGATGGCTTCCCTCCACAACAGCAACGTGGGGAGCAGCGCCCCCAGGCCCCAGCGGCGCCAACCCCAGCTGCCAGCCTTCTGCCGCACCCGCCGGCCCACGGTCGCGGTGCGGGTGACCACGCTGCAGCGTTTGCATTGGCTGCTCTGGCTGGCGGTCGCCCTGCAGCTGAGCACCCTGCTGCTGCTCCTGGCCGGTCCAACACCTCCGAGCCTGAACCCCCGCCCTGCACTGGGGAGCGGGCCTGTGGTCGCCGCGTGCCAGCAAAGGAAGTCGAGCGCTGCAGTCCCATCGCTTTCCACGTCATGAGCAACCGCACCTCATTGGTGCCCCATTGGTTTGAGGGGCATCGCATCCGGCTGAGCCGTGACGCCAACGGCGAGGCCTGGTTCGTCATCGCCGACATCTGCGCCGCCTTGACGGAGAGCCCGATGGCCTGGGCGCTGACCGCCCGGCGGGAGGAGGAGCACGGTCTTCATAGCGAGGAGGGGCCCGGCAGCCAGGGTCTGACCCTGGGCCTGATCAGTGAGGCCGGCCTGCTGCGCAGGCTGCTGGATGGCGAGAGCCCAACAGCAACGCGCATGCGCCGCTGGCTGAGCCATGAGCTGCTGCCGTCCATGCACCACCCAGCGGTTCGAGCGGCGCTGCCTCAGCCAGCTCCGCAAGGAAAGCAAACCCAGGCCGCAAAGGCGGTGCTGCGCATCGCCGAAGACATCATCGAGCTCACCGGCGTCAGGCAGTCCGATGCCCTCACTGCCGCTCTCGCCGATATCGAAGCCACCTCCGGTCTGCGCTTGGCTCCGCTGCTGCAGGTCCTGCGCGATCTCGAACCTGCTGCCTCAGACCATCGACACCGCCAGCTGGAAGCCCAGCCGGTCGAGGTACGGCTGAATGCGGAACAGCTGGCCGAGCGGCTGGGGTGCGCGATCAGGGATACCAACCGCCGGCTGGCGGCCTGCGGCCTGCAGGCGCGCAATGACCTCGATGACTGGCAGCTCACCGAAGTCGGGCGCGACTGGGGCCAGACCCTGCCCACCTGCGCACGGGGCCAACGCGGCCAGCAAATCCTCTGGGATCCCGCGGTGATGGCGCTGCTGCGGGAGGAGTTGCCATGACATTGCCGTCACCACAGGCGCCTGCTGCCTCACCTCACCACCCCTGTCCCAGTTCAGCGAAGCTTTCGTTCCCATGAAGACGCACACCCTGGTGTCCCGTTCCTGGAACGGCACACCGATCACACGCCGCACCACTGATGGCTACGTGAATGCAACGGCGATGTGTAAAGCCAACAAGAAGCGCTGGTCCGATTACCGCGAGTCAGACCGGTGCCAGCAGTACCTCGACGCCCTTTCTCAAACAACGGAAATTCCGGTGTTTGACCTGATCGAGGCACGGCAGGGCCAGGGCGGCGGCACCTGGGTCCATCCCCAGGTCGCGGTTGATCTGGCCCGCTGGATCAGCGCACCGTTTGCGGTGTGGATGGACGGCTGGTTTCTGGAGAGCCTCCAGCAGGCTGCGCCGGCGCCGGTGATGACGCCCCCACCCAGGCTCGGTGCTGCAGACGTCATTGCCTTGGTGGAGCAGAGCGTCGCCCTGTTCGAGAAGCTCGGCGGCCTCGATCAGCGGGACGAGCTCCTGTTCAAGGACATCGTGCGCAGCAGCGTTCTCACCGCGAGTTCAGGGGTTGTGCCCGCCATCAATGCAGACGACGAGCTGACCCTGGGTGATGCCTGGCTGGAGGTGTTCCAGCAGGTGCTGCCGCGCACACAGTTCGGCTCCGCAGGAAAGCTCGTGGCCCGGGCCTATCGCCAGGAGTTCGGCAAGGAGCCGCCATGCCGCCAGCAGTTCGTCGATGGCGCTCCCCGTCAGGTGAAGAGCTACCGCCGTTCCTGGCTACTCAACACGCTGAAGGGATTCAAAGCACAGCTGGCGGGGAGCTGATGGACAGCACCGCAACACCGGCCCGTCAGCGGGTCTGGATGAGCACCCCAGAAGCATGTGCAGCCCTGGGCATGAGCCGTGAAACCCTCCGCAAGCTGAGGCTGCGGGGGGTTCTGGTTCCTGGCAAGCACTACCGCCGCTGGGGTTGCACTCAGGGCCGAGGCCCGTTGCAGTGGCATTTGGAGAACGTCGAGGCCACGATCACCGGCTGGAGCCGGCGGCATCTCCGGCCCTAAACCACGCAAACCTGATGTAGAGTCGAGTATCTACAACAGGCCGACCGCGGCCGAGCTGGCTCCCTTGGCGCAGTCTCAGCCCAGTGGCCATTCTGTTGATGCCAGCCGGCACTTCCAGCAGGCGATCCGCCGCTGGGGCAACAGCCTGGCGGTGCGGCTCCCCGCCGATTGCCTGCGTCAGGCCGGTCTGCAGGAAGGCGACCAGATCGAGATTGTCGTTGGGCCCGATGGTCGGCTGAGCCTGGAACCCTTGCAGCATTTGGATCGCTCTGCTCTTGCTGCCGATCTACGCCAGCTGCAGGCCACCATGCCCCTCACCCCATCGGTGATCGAGGAGTGCCGCACCGGTGAGCGCTGGTGATGACAGGCCATCAATGATTTACCTCGACACCAGCGTGGTGGTCGCCCTGCTGACCCCGGAAGAGCGAAGCCCCCTGGCGCTGAACTGGTTTGAGCAGTGCCGCGAACCCTTGATCAGCAGCGACTGGCTGATCACCGAAACCCACAGCGCCCTGGGCATCAAGCAGCGCCACCATGGCCTCAGCCCCCAGGCACGCCAGGCTGCGGGGGAACAGTTCGAGCGATTGCTGCAGGGCGGCGTTGAACTGCGTCCGCTGGACCGGGGCCGCTTCCGTCACGCTGCTGAACTGCTCCAGGATCCAGCCCTCGGCCTGCGGGCCGGTGATGCCCTGCATCTGGCGGTGGCGCTCCACAGCCGTTGCTCCCAGCTGGCCAGTTTCGACGGACGGATGCAGCAAGCCGCCGCTGTCCTGGGCCTGAGTCCAGCACTGGCATAGGGCGGTGGCCAGCAAGCGCACCCTCAACGCCAAGAATCTGGAAGCCCTGGGTGCTGCAGCGCTGGCGGAGCTGTTGATCGAGGTGAGTGGTGGCAACGCCGTCATCCAGCGGAGGCTGCGCCTTGCCCTGGCCGCTGCCGAGGGGGTCGAAGGAGTCGTTCAGGAAGTGCGCAAACGCCTAACCGCGATCGACCGGGCCACCACCTTTGTGGATTCGGCCAGACGCAAGGCCCTCGTGGCCGATCTGGAGGCCCAGCTCCAGGCGATCATCGGTCCGATCGCGGCCGGTGATCCCAAGCAGGCCTGCGATCTCTTGCTGCGTTTCCTCGAACTCTCCGAGGGTGTGCTGGCGCGCAGCTCCGATGGCACCGGCGCGGTGATCGGGGTGTTCGAGCGGGCCGCCGAGCAGCTGGGCCCCGACGCGATCCAACAGCTGGCGCAAGGCCGCGATCTCGCCTCCGGCATCGGTGGCGTAGGTGTTTTGGGCAATCGCCACCCCAAGGGTGTTGGAGTACAGGCTCACCTGGGCGATAAAACGCGCTGCGCCAGAGGCGGTTTTAGGGATCCAACCCCCCAGGGTCTTTGCCTCACACACCCAGGGGTCGACAGACTCGGTGACGCCAGGCTGGGCTGCCATCCACTGCTGCAGCAGAGCCTCGAAGCCATCGACATCGAGCTGAGAGAGCAGCAAACGGAAGGTCGAGTCCGACGGCGGGTTGGCCACATGGGTGCCGAGCAGCTCGTTGAGGGTCTTGCGGTGGCGTTTGGCAAAACGCGCCATCCCGAGCAGCGAACCCTGGTTGCTGAGAATGGCCAGGATTGCCACCAGCAGCATCCACCACTGCGGGTAGCGAATCCCCCGACGCAGACGGCAATCGGGAAGCGCCTTGAGGAAGCTGATCAGATCCACTGCGGCGGCTGGGTTCTCGAGCGGCAAGGCCAAGAGATTCGGGCGAGACCTGCGCACCTAACCGGAGCTGACTGCCGCACGCCAGGGCTACTGGGACAGACTTCTAATAGGCCCTGCCAGCGAACAGTTGAATACGATCCTAGTTGCTCCTTTTAATTCAGAGTTGATGCGGATTCAATAGACATAACCGTTCCATGCCTCATGCCCTGTGCTGGGGCGTGGAACCCAATGGTGACAGGGTCTTTCCATACCTTTCCATGCCTTCCATCCTAAATTAGATAATAAAACAATAACAGATGACGAGAAGCCAGGGATAAGAATAGTTTGAACAAAAGGCATGGAAGGCATGGAGCCAGGTTGAACGGAATTGCACTACGGCCATAGCAATCCCAGCCTAGAAAGGGATAAAGCGATGAAAAAGTCTTGATAATAAATAAGAGAAATGAAAAGAAAGTGCCGAGATGGGTCTGGGGTAAAATGGCTAAACAGTTACCGCAAAGTTTTGGGCGGCCAACTTCGCGCTACAGTTGGTGAGTGCTTGAAAAGCGATGGCTGCCCCAACCCCCCCAAAAAAAAGAATCACCCTCGTGTTTCGTTAGCAGGCGATAATTTTATTCCGTGCCTTACCAAGAAAGCGCTTGGTGGTGCTCTCGGCGCGGTCGTGTCTCTGTTAGTGTTTGCCGATAGCCAGGTCCAGGCTGTTACTGTGAACGTGGGCGGCCTGGATTATGAGGTGACTACGTTTTTCGGCTCGTACAACGGAGATATAGCGAAATTCGAGACAGCGGCCAACGGGGGCGTCATGCCTTGGTGGGGATCACAAGCAAATGCTTCGGCGTTTGCGTTGGCCGTGGGTACGTCACTTGGCACGCCCAACTTTGACAATGGTCCTTTCTTTACCTACGGCCTCCCAACTTCCACCGTTACCTTTAGCTCGCAGTACCAAAATGGAACCATTGTTTCTCCGTTTGGTATAGAAATAAACACTACCCGAACGTTCGCGCAAGCGACCTTAGTCCAAGCCGTTCCGGGCCCCCTTCCAGCCCTTGGTCTTGTTGCTGTCTTCGGCTTCAGTCGCAAGCTAAAGAAGCGTATCAAGCTCCATAAAGTAACCAGCAATGCTGCGGCAACACCCGCCGCCTGATCCAATACCCGGCACCTTGCCCCTCTACATGAACGCAAAGCTTCTCCGAACTTGTGGGCGCGCTCTGCTAGCTGCTTTTGTCATTACCGTTGTTGCCGTTCTCTTCCCCTTGAACCTGGCGGAGCCGAGCTGGGGGCTACGGCTATCCACCATGGTGGTTAATTCAGCTTCCCTTCCGCTGGTTGGCCTACTGCTCATGCGGTATGCCGCACACTTGGATGCTGAATATGCCAATGCCTTGCTTCTGAAAGAGCTGGCAACAGAGTCGAGTGCTCCTGGTTTTGAAGGAGAAGAGGAGCCGTTTGATCCATTTGAAGAAGAAAAAAAGATGATGCAGCTAGCCCGAATTGCCGCTCCAATGGAGGGTCTTCGCCGGCTAGCATTTCAAGGCTTCATTTTACTAATTCTTCTGGCAATCTGGCAATTCGTTTTAGCATTTGCTTCGCTGGATCGAATCTCCTACCAGAACCTCGAGCTGTCTCAACAGATTGAAGCGCGTTTTCAGGCAGTGGAAGGAAATATCAAAACTGCCCCAGGAGAAGCGATCTCAAAAGCATGGATTGAGTCCCAGCCCAAGGGAACGACCTCCCCAAGCCTTTCTGAGCCTGGCATTGCCGCTCAAAAAAACGATATTCTGAAAAATGTGAAGGCACAGAAATTGCAGGCCTACCAAAATCTAGAAGCTCAAAGCTCTACGGCCCAGTTCAATCTAGCCAAAGATATTATCCGCATCATCCTAATGGCGATCATCTACGCCTGGGGATTCTATGGAATTGCAAGGCTCTAAAGGCCCCCTAAGGATCTTGGTGTTAAGAGCAAGATTGATACGCGCCAATCGTCGCTCGCAATGGCTGCTGCTGGCGGGATTGCTCTGCCTGTGGAATACGAGCCTGCTTTGGCTATCTCATGCCTCAGACAGTGTCCAGTGCATCAATCTGCTGCTCTGGCTTGGCATTCTGATTTCACTAGAAGATCAGCTTCCCTCGCTCTGGCCTAGGCCATCAAACGTTTCGGCTGCTTTAGGGTTTTCGCTGATCACACTCGTACTCATACGTGGCTCATCAATCATCCACCAGTACGACAAGTTCTTATCACTTGCCCTACCTGTCATCGCGTTGGGGTTGTGCCTGCTGAATCGCCCCATGGCTGAGTGGAAGCTCTTCCGCAAACCCTTGGCGATAGCTTTTCTATGGCAAGCTTTTACCCCCGTTGGCATTTTTCTAGGGTGGTCTTTGAGCAATATATTGCCGAACCTTTCGGCATTCTTTACTTGGCTATTGCTGCATGGCCTGGGGCTGAAAGCCACAGTATCGGGACAAAAAGTTTTACTGGGTTCTGGCGGAGTGGATGTGTATCTACCCTGTGCCGGGCTGGAGCAAATCCATTTTTCGCTGGTTATTATTGTGATCTTTTTAATCGTCTTTCCTTTGCGAAAAAGAAGTCATATCATTCTGGCACTCGCGGCTTCCGTGCCCATCGCCATCACTTGCAATGTGGTGCGATTGGCCTTACTTGCGTACTTTACAAGCTGGCCGAATGGAGAAGGAATGGGGCTTTTCGATTTTTTCCATGAATCGCATGGGAGTCTGATTTTCTCGCTGATTGCAGCATCGCTTGTTAGCTATTTGTATCTCAGGATCCTTGATCGCGAATTGCTCGTCAAATGAAGCCTCCAAATCCCAAGCTTTCGCATTCTAAGCAAAAGATTTTATTTCTAAGCCTCTCTTCTGTGGCAAGCGTTGCTGTAATTCAACAACTCTTTTTCCCAATCAGGCCAGCCCTGCCAAGAGTGCCTGTTGCATTGCCTTCCTCGATTACTTCTCTTGATTTGAATTTAGCTCCTCAGGGATTAAAGCCAGAATCAATCAGTTTTGAGCGCCAATACTTGGCAGGCCGTAGCCAGCACTATCTGTCACGCAATGGTGACTATCTGATTTTGACACCACTGTCGAGTTGGATGCTTATATCAATTAACCCACTAGATATTTCAGGCGAATTGACCCCTAAGCAGCAACTATTGAATGCAAAAATCCTAACTGTAATTCCAAATAAACTACAAATCGCTACTGGTAAGATTGGTAGTTCGCCAGCTTATCAAGGCTGCTTGACACCTAATGGCCAGGTGGCGATTGATGCGCAGCAGCTTGCTGCTCCAAAGCCAAGTTTTGGGGAGAAAACTCTCAATACAGTTTGGCCTTCTTCTCTTTATTCGTTTTCCTGTGTATTGATAACTACCAATCAACGCTTATTACTGGATGGTTCCAAAACATCAAGGGTGTTTTTAAAAGAACTCGACAAAAGTATTGTTTGGCCACGTTAATATCTGCACCTTCACCTTCTCGAGCGGTGAGATACTAATGGTGGGTACCCCTGAAACGGTGGCAGAGCATCCGACCAGCCATACAGGCAGGTATCTCAAGTAGGTGCTGGAGCAGCATCCGCCAGAGGTGGGGGCATGTTGAGCGGTGGTTTGAGGGTGGTTTTTGAGGGTTTGGGGAGGGAGGGGGTGTGGCTTGGGTCAACCCGGAGTCATTCAGGTTCTGGCTTTTGGTGGTCGTTTCCGGGCAATGTTCGTGGCGAACCTTTTATGCAGTTGAATTGTTTTAATCTATATAAAAAAATTTTTTTGATGTTGCGCATCCCGCTAACCCTGCTTAAACCTGCGGTTTGTCTGCTGCTGGGTGCTTCCGCAATTTTTACGACCACTGCTGCGAGTGCGCTTACAACATATTCTTTAACATTCAGTTCTGACACTATTGGCAACACGTTGTCTGGTAGCTTTGATATTGACGACAGTGACCCTGCAGCACAGGACTTTACTTTCTCATTTGTATCTATCGAACCGTGGTTGACTAACTTATCACTCACGGAAACAATTTCAGGCGTTAGCACTACTTACGATCAATCTAACTACTCCGGATTTGTCTGGCATCCCTCTCCACGAGTTGATTTTACTCTTGATTTGGTTCCTCAGTTTTTCGATATTAATTTCTTTGCTGCTAATTCCTCTGCTCCAACTGACAGTATTCGGGACCTATCAGGAAAGTTGTCCGCTCGGGGTGAGCAGCGTCCCAGCAAGTGGTGTAATTCAGGAGGAGCAGCACCGGCGTAGCCGGTGCTGACGGCTCAGCTCTTCAAGCGTCAGTCGTGGCAAGAGGTGGGCCGGTCTGTGACCCTGTTCGGAGCACT
>NZ_JAGQBY010000072.1:0-15694 GCF_024345875.1 Synechococcus sp. EJ6-Ellesmere | reverse complement strand
GGAGTCGTCAGCCGCGACCTGCAGGGGGGCCATCGGGTCTGGAAGCTCGAACTGAAGGGCCGGCACCTGGCCCCACGCTCCAGCGAACTGGCTCCAGCCCAGGTTGGGGCCCTGGAAGCCCCCAGTTCCGAGAGATTTGTGTTCGCCAATTTGAGCAGCAACGCCAGCGGCGATCTGCTGGTGCAGGCGGCCGCCCAGGCCCAGGGGCCTGAGCCCCCGCAGGAGGAGGTGGTGCTGTGGGAGCGCAACGGCAGCCGTCGCCGTCTGGAGCTGGACCCCCGCGGGCCGATTGCCCTGGTGCCCCAGGGGGGAGCGCTGGTGGTGCCCGAGGCCGATGGCCTGGCGCTGAGGACCCTTCCCCCACGTCCGGAGCGCCGCCAACTGCTGCCGGGCAGCCGCGATCTCAGCAGTTTCTGCCCCGTCGCGGGCCGGGCCCTGCTCAGCCGCCACTGGCCCGACTTCCGCCGCTCCCTGGAGCTGGTGGAGCCGGCTCAGGCGCCCAGAACCCTCTGGCTGGGGCCGGAGGCTCTGCTGGCCAGTGCCTGCTCCAGGGGAGGCGAGCGGGTCTGGGCCCTGCTGCTCGATGGAATCGAGCGGCCCGAGCTAACCATCCTCGCCCTCCGCCGCGGGGGCGGCGAACGGCGGCAACGCCTGGAGGGCTGGGAACTGGAGCCAGGCACCGGCCTGAGCTACGACCCCACCACCGACCGCTTGCTGCTGGCCCTGCGACCCCTGCAAAGCTCAAAACCTGCGCCGGGCACCTCCCGAGCGGAACCCCAGGCTGCCCTGATCGATGCCACCAGCCTGGAGCTGACCCTGCTCAAGGGTCCGGTGCGACAGGTGAGCTGGCTCTCACCGGGCTGACCCTCGGCGGTGCAGCACCAGGGGCAGCAGCAGCAGGCTCAGCACGCCGATCAGGGGCCCGGGAGGCAGGTTGATGGCTGGCTGGATCGCCAGCACAAATCCACTGCCGGCCAGCAACGAACCGATCAGCGCCCCCCGCAGCAGAGCCTGGCGCAGGCTGATCGCCCCCTCCAGGGCCAGCAGAGCCGGTGCCCCCATCAAAGCAATCACCAGAACCACCCCCACGGCTGTCATCGCGCTCACCACCGTCAGGGCGGTCACAAGGGTGAGCAGCAGGCGCAGGCGTCCCACCGCCAGCCCGGAGCTGGCTGCCCCCAGAGGGTCCACACCGAGAAACACCAGCTGGCGGTAGCGGAACGCCAGCAGCACCAGCACCGCCAACAGCGACAGGCCGGTGCGCAGCAGATCCGGTAGTCCAGCCGCGAGCAGATCACCGAAGAGCACGGCTTCGAGGTTCACCCGGATGCGCAGCAGCGGAATCAGCAGCACCCCAAGACCCAGAAATCCGGCCAGCACCGTGTTCAGCACCGCCTCATCGCCACGGCCGCCGGAGCTGGCGGGCCGGCTGAACCGCTCCGCCAGCAGGGCGCCAGCCACCCCGCTCACCACACCACCCAAACCTGGATCGAGGCCCAGCGCCAGCGCCACCGCCAGACCGGGCAGCACCGCATGGGAGATGAGGTTGGCCTGGAACAGGCGCCCCTGCACCAGCAGAAGGGTGCCCGCCAGGGGGCAGAGCAGGCCGCTAAGCAAGGCCAGGGCCAGGGGCAGTATCCACCAGCTCGCGCTCATCGGGCTGCCACTGGGCGAAAGAACAGGGCCGGTCTGCATAGGATCCCGGCCAGGGGCCCGAACAGACACCGATGGATTCCGAGGCGGCCACCCAGCAGCTCAACGCCAAACAGGTGAGCGTCCTGGCGATGTTGCGCGAGAGCCCCGAGGAGCTCTCCGGGCAGGACCTGCATCAGCGCCTGCGTCTCAACGGCCAGCCGATCGGGCTGGCCACGGTCTATCGGCACCTGCGCCAGCTCCAGCGCCTGGGACTGGCCCGCTGCCGCCACCTCCCCAGCGGCGAGGCCCTCTATGCCCCCCGGGAGCGGGACACCCACCACCTCACCTGCGTGTCCTGCGGACTGACGCTGCCGCTGGACCACTGCCCGATGCATGGCATCCAGCCCCAGCCGGAGGCGGCCCAGGGCTTTGAGTTGATGTTCCACACCCTGGAATACTTCGGCCGCTGTCCGCGCTGCCGCGCCTCCGCCAGCGCGGAGGCCTGAACCCATCGCCATCAGCCGCAGCAATGGTTGCCCAGGCGCAGGTCGCCGAGGGAGTGACGCACGGAGGCCGGGGGGCCATCGGCCAGCAGCCGCCGGTCGATCACCAGCACGCGGTCGTAGGCGTCGAGGTCATGGCCCCAGTCGTGGCTGCTCACCAGCAGGGTGAAGCCGGCGTCGCGCAGCTGGCCCATCACCTGCAGCAACTGGGTACGGGAGGGCGGATCAATCGCCGCGCAGGGTTCATCCAGCAGCAGCACCGAGGCAGGCTGCACCAGCAGTCGCGCCAGCAGCGCCCGTTGCTGCTGGCCGCCGGAGAGCTGATCAAGGCGGCGCGAGGCCAGGGCATCGATTCCCACCCGCTGCAGAGCCGCCTCGACGGCACAGCAGCCCGGGCGAGCGGCCATCAGCCGGCCCAGACCCACCAGCTCGCGCACGCTGATCGGAAAGTTCCAGGCAATTTCCCCCCGCTGGGGCATCAGGGCCAGCTGGCGTCGGGCCAGGCGGGGGGTGAGTGCGGCGCCATCGAGCAGGAGTTCACCGGAGAGCAGGGGGATCTGGCCTTCGATCGCTTGGAGCAGGGTGCTCTTGCCGGCGCCATTGGGTCCCACCAGGGCGGTGAGGGTGCCGGGCTCCAGGCAGAAGCTGATGTCCTCCAGGGCAAGCCCCTCGCCGCGGCGCACGCTGAGATGACGGGCCTCAAGGGCCATCGGCGCCGGCAGCGGGGAAATGTGATCGCAACCTACCGACGACCGAGGCGGCCAGCAGCGGCCGGCGCCGCGACAGAGAAGACCGGAGCAGCGCCCGACAGGACCCTGCAATGAGAACTGTTATCATTCTTAAGTCTTGCCTGCACTCTGTGCGCCGCAGTCCGCGATCCATGGCCACCGCCCCTGGCTCCAGCTCCAGGCCAGCTCTTCGGCGCCAGCCGCTCCCAGCGGCGCCGCTGCTGGTCTGCGCCGGCCTGGGGTTGTTCCTGCTGGCCTGCAGCCGAAGCCCGGAGGCGCCCCAGGTGGTGGCGGCCGATGGTGTGCTCTGTGATCTCAGCCAGCGGCTGGCCGCCGGCGAGCTGAGCGTGAGCTGCCTGCTGCAGCCCAGCGATGATCCCCACGACTTCCGGCTCAAGCCCGAGCAGAAAGCCCAGATCAGCGGCGCCGGGCTGCTGCTGATCAGCGGCTACGACCTCACGCCCGCGCTGGCGGGTCTGCCGGGGGCGGTGGCCGTGTCTGAGCAGGCGGTGCCCCAGCCCCCCGCGCTCACGCCGAAAGACGACCACAACCACACCAGTGATCAGAGCGCCAGCAGCCACGATCACGGTCACGATCACGGCGGCCAGGACCCCCACCTCTGGCACAACCCCCGCCAGGCAGCGGCCATGGCGGCAGTGATCGCGGACCAACTCAGTCAGCTGGATCCACCCGCAGCGGAGGGAATCCAGCGGCGCTCCAGGGCCATGGGCGCGCTGCTGGAGCGCCTTGACGCCTGGAATCGGGTCCAGTTCAACTCCGTCCCCAGGCCCTGGCCGCCCCTGGCCAGCAGCCACCGCGCCTTCGCCAGCCTGGCTCTGGCCTACGGCCTCGATGAACTGCCCCTGGTGGATGCCAGCAGCACCAGTGAGGCCCTACGTCCCGACGCCTTCCGCCAGGTGGTCGAGAGGCTCCGTGCCGGCGCCACCCCCCGCCTCTTCGCCGAGCAGAGCCCCCCCGCCAGAACTCTCCAGCGCATCAGCGAACTCAGCGGCGTGCCGATCGCTGCGGTGCCCCTGGCCGCCGATGGACTGGCCATGGGGCCCGACGGTCCCCTCAGCCTCATGGCCACCCTGGTGCGTAACACCTGCACGATCGTCGAGGGCTGGGGCGGCCGTTGCGACCGCAAGGGGGGCGAGGACCTGGTGAAGGCCTGGTCGCAGATCAGCTAATGGCTCACTGCTGCTCACCAACAGGCCCTGAGCCCTTGGCAACTTGATGATCAAGTCGTCGTGATCAACCAGCGACGTGCCTTATCTCACAGAGCGATGTTCATGCTCGAGGCCGGGCCCCATGGAGCCAATTTCAGCTGTTTTCGTCACGCTCAAACGTTAAGACTCTTTGAAGCCGCCGCAAGCATCTACCTCGATCCACAGGGAATGGCCTACGTGCTGACGCCCCATGGCAGTGGCGGCTTCACTGCGCAGGCCAATCGGCTCCCGAATGAGTGGTCCAAGCTTTAAATCATCGGGCTAAGGCCAAAGGGCGGAGGCTGGCCCGACCATCACCAGGGCGACCACGCCACAGCACCAACCGGCGCAGAACAGCGAACAGCCGATCGATAACCATTATCATTTTCATGTCGAATCCTGAGGGACCGACCCGAAGCCCCCACGCGTCGGGCTGCATCCTCCAGGCCACTGTTGAACCCTTCGCCACCGATGACCCACCCGTTGCTAGGCCTGGTCGCTCCCGCCTCCCTTGCCCTGCTGTTTCCTGTTGCCCCCCCGGAGGCCATGGCGGCTGAGCTCAACCTCGACGGCATCAACCGGTACGCCCAGAACTCCGTCAACACCAGCTGGGACCAAGTCACCAGCATCACCCAGTTCTCAGATGTGCAGCCCACCGAGTGGGCCTACCAGGCGCTCTCGAACCTGATCGAGCGCTACGGCTGCGTCGCTGGGTACCCCGATGGCACCTTCCGCGGCAGCAAGCCCCTGAGCCGCTGGGAAGCCGCTGCTCTGCTCAACGCCTGCCTGGACCGGATCACCGAAGTGACCGACGAGCTGCGCCGCCTGCTCAAGGAGTTCGAGAAGGAGCTCGCGATCCTGCGTGGTCGCGTCGACAACCTTGAGGCCAAAGTTGGTGAGCTGGAAGCGAACCAGTACTCCACCACCACCAAGCTCAGCGGCCTGGCCACCTTCGTGGTGGGCGCCAATGCCTTCAACGGCAGTGCCCGCAATCAACTCAACAGCGCCCGAGCCGAGGTGGGGGCCACTACTTTCTCCTACGACCTGCAACTCAGCCTCGACACCAGCTTCACGGGCAAGGATCTGCTGCGAACGATCCTGCGGGCTGGCAACTTCGGCGATTCGGCCTTCGGAGGAGCAGGCCCCACCGGCGGTCTCTCCGCCCTGGAAGTGGCCTTCCAGGAAGCGTCCGGTGCCGATTCACTCGGCATCGACAAGCTCTATTACCAGACCCCGATCGGCGGCAGTTTCACGGCCACCATCGGCGCACGCGTGGGCCAGGAAGACATGCTTGCTCTCTGGCCCAGTGTGTATCCCACCGACACGATCCTGAACGTGCTCACCCTCAACGGAGCACCGGCGGCCTACAACAAAAATCTTGGTCCCGGCGCCGGCCTGTGGTGGCAGAGCGGTGGCTTCAGTGTCAGTGGCAACTACGTGGCGGCCAACGGCAGCGTGGGAAATCCCAATGAGGGGGGCCTCGGCACTGCCGCCTCAGCGGGTACCGGCACGGTTCAGATCGGCTACGCCGGTGAGCAATGGGCCCTGGCCGCGATCTACTCCTCCATCCAGTCGGGAGTGGAGGTGCCTGGTGCCACAGCGTTCACGGCCTCGGCCTTCGGCACTCCCGGCAGCCACACGAAGGCCTTCGGCCTCAGTGGCTACTGGCAGCCGGCCAGCTCAGGCTGGTGGCCCTCGATCAGCGCTGGCTGGGGGATCAACAGCACCGCCAGCGATGGCCAGGATGAGGACGGGGAACTAAGCACCAGTCAGTCATGGATGGTGGGTCTGCAGTGGAGCGATGTGCTGCTCAAGGGCAACGCCGCCGGCATGGCGGTCGGGCAGCCTGTGTTTGCCACGGCCCTGCAGGGTGGAGCAACACCTCAGGATCAGAATTTTGTCTGGGAATGGTGGTACAGATTCCAGGTCAGCGATTCGATTTCGGTCACTCCGGCCCTGTTCTATCTGAGCCGGCCCCTCGGCCAAGGCACCCCATCAGGGGAGAGCTTCAGCCAGCTGGGAGGCCTGGTGAAAACCACCTTCCAGTTCTGAACAGCGCTGCTGGCCAGCCAGATCAAGCTGATGTCGAACTATTTCCCAACCCCTCCAATTCGCCCATGAATCCAACCTGAAGAGCCTATAGTTCAACGGAACGGTTCTGCAAGCGATCAGCCTGCAGAGGCAACAGGGAAAGTGCAGTTCGAGTCTGCCGCTGTCCCGCAACTGTGATTCGGGGGCCTGCCCCGATCAGTCAGAACACCTGCCGTTTCTCACAACCCAACCGTCTGATCTGCGAGATTCAGTTTGACGATTCCCCTGCCCAGGCTTACCAGTCTGCTGGCGATGGCTGCACTCAGCTTCGCCATTGTTCTCCTGTCTCCTGCCCCCGCGCAGGCGATGCACATCGCCGAAGGCTTTTTACCCGTTCAATGGGCCGCTTTCTGGTGGTTGATTTCGATTCCCTGCTTGCTACAGGGACTGCGATCGCTGAGTCGGATCACCAAAGAACATCCTGAGTTGAAGCTGTTGCTGGCCTTGGCCGGTGCCTTCACCTTTGTGCTTTCAGCTCTGAAACTTCCGTCGGTCACCGGCAGCTGCTCTCACCCCACCGGCACGGGTCTGGGGGCCATTCTTTTCGGCCCATCCGTGATGACTGTTCTGGGAGGCCTTGTGTTGCTGTTTCAGGCTCTGTTGCTGGCTCACGGAGGACTGACCACCCTGGGCGCCAACATGTTCTCCATGGCCATCGTGGGGCCGCTCGTGGCCTGGTGGACCTTCCGAGCTCTGTCCGCCGGCGGACGCACAGGCCTGGCCATTTTTGCAGCGGCAGCCCTGGCCGACCTTGCCACCTATGTCGTGACGGCCGCACAACTAGCTATCGCCTTCCCTGCCGCCAGCGCCGGTATAGGCGCGTCGTTCTTGAAGTTCAGCAGCATCTTCGCCAACACCCAGTTGCCATTAGCGATCACAGAGGGCCTGCTGACGCTGCTGGTGTGGAACTGGCTGCAGGCCTATGGCAAACCTGAACTGAAAACCCTTCAACTGATCCATCAGAAGAACTGAATCATGCTGAATCGTGTTGACAAAAAGCAAAACCAGCACAACTGGCGGTTGCTGGCTGGCGTGATCGCCCTATCCGCCTTTCCCGTGTTGTTCGTCTCCGGCGACTATTCTGGCTCGGATGGACAAGGCACTGAAGCGATCGCAACAATCAAGCCCAGCTATGAACCGTGGTTTCAACCCGTGGTGGAACTTCCCAGTGGCGAAATCGAAAGCCTGATGTTCGCAACCCAAGCGGCCCTTGGCGCTGGAGTCGTGGGCTTTGTGATCGGCATCTACCGGGGCCGAAGCATGGCGCAGAAACATTCTGAACCACCAACTTCATGAGTCATCGCATCGATGCCCTGGCCCATGGAAACCGTCTGAAAATCCTGCCCCCTGGCCACAAACTGGCCTTTGCTACAGCCCTGTTACTGCTGGCCCTGGTGGCACCACTAACAGTGCAATTAATCATCAGTTTTTGGCTGGCACTGTGGATCGTTGGCTACGCAGGAATCCCGCCCGGCATTTATTTGTCAATGCTGCTGTTGCCCTTGGGATTGACCATCTCCAGCTTGCCAGCGATCATCATCAATGTTGTTGGACACGAGTCGCTGCCAGGGGTACAGGCCGATATCTGGGGGAGCAGCAGCAGAACGATGGCTGGCTGGTCGCTGTATCTCAGCAAGCAGGGACTCAGCCAGGCGACTGAGCTACTGACCAGAACTCTGGCGGCCACAAGCACCATGTTCTTTCTCCTGCTGACCACGCCATTGAACGAACTGGTCCAGGTTTTGCGCAAACTGGGGATGCCGCCATTGCTGCTTGAGCTGATGGTGCATATCTATGGATTCATCTTTACTCTGTGGAAGATTGTTGATGACATCACAGTGGCTCAAAGAGCCCGTTCGGGCTATGGCACATGGCAGCAGTCCATTGCTAGCCTTGGTCTTCTGATTGGCCAATTGCTGGAGCGATCCATAAGCAGCTATCGTGGCCTTTCGATGGGCATGGCGGCACGGGGATTTCAGGGCGAATTGCGTGTGCTTGCCAGCTCGCATCATCGCCCGTCGCGTCGCCATCAGGTTGAAGCCATCTCTGGCTGTGCTCTTCTAGGAGCTCTATCAATCATGGGGTTGAGATGAGTGCTGATCCAGCCAACAGCTCCGCCCCAGGCTCCATCTCAAACATTTTAGAATTTGATCGCATAAGCTTTACCTACCCATGCTCCTTTGAACCGTCGATCCATTCGCTGACACTGAATCTGCCACTGGGTTTTCGCTGTGGCCTGATCGGTGAAAATGGTTGTGGAAAAACCACACTGTTCCTGCTCGCCAATGGCTTGCTCCGTCCCCAGCGTGGCCAGATCCGCTGGCGGAGCCAACCGATCGGTTATGGCCGGAAAGAACTCGCTGAGCTGCGACAGCGAATTGGCCTGGTCTTCCAGAATCCCGAACATCAGCTGGTGGCCACCACCGTGGCTGAAGACCTGGCCTATGGCCTGGTGAATCTCGGTCTTGAAGAAAGCGAGATTCGCCATAGGATTGAAACAGTCGCTGAATGGTTTGATCTCGGTGATCTGCTCAATCAGCCCGTGCATAGGCTCAGCCTTGGACAGAAAAAACAACTTTCCCTGGCCGATGTGATGGTGCTGGAGCCTGAATTACTGCTCCTCGATGAGCCCACGGCCTATCTCAGCCCCGGCCACTGCCGCGATCTACGCAGGCAGCTCCAGGGGATCCACGCGGCTGGCACCACGATCGTCGTAGCCACTCACGACCTCGAGTTTCTTCAGAGTTGGGCCAATTGGTTGCTGGTGATGGATCGGGGCCAGCTGGTGATGCAGGGGCCACCCACTGAGCTGTTCCGCCAGCAACTGCGCTTGGAGGAGTTGAATCTGGGCATCCCTCCTACACTGGAGCTGCTGGCACATTGGCGGCAGCTGGCCGAGGATCAGCTGCCCCTCAGGCAGGCAGAACTGGATGCTCTGGAGAAACAATTGCTATCGCGAACAGAGTTATTGCCAACTTCCTCTTCAATCACGGCCTCGACCAACGGTCGAACCAATCCTTAACTCAGTCAGGATTTGCGATGATTATGTTGATGGCTCGATCAATGAGATATACCTAAATTGCTCAATCACCTGATGGCGAGCTACGTCCATAAAGGCATCGAGGTGAGCCAGGTTGCGATCTTATTTCCGTCGCAGGGCGTGGAGTTCGCCCCACAGTCCCGTCTCGCCAAGAGGAATGCACACCACGGCCGCCGTGTCGGGCACGGCCCAACTGGGCAGAGCGGCCACCCCCTGACCAAGGGCCACCCACTGGATGATCATGGCGGTCATTTCCGCCGTGCGACGTCGCTGAGGGATCACCCCCGCAGGCTCGAGAAAGCGGCTGTAGAGATCCTGTCGACATTCCGCCACCGGGTAGGTGATGATCGTTTCGGTGGTGAAATCCTCAGGCTGGAGATAGTCGCGACCAGCCAGGGGATGTCGGCGGGGCAGCAGAGCCATGATCTGAAAGCTGAACAGTGGAGTGGCCTCCACGCCACGGCCGCCACGACGCTCGCCCGTGATCACCAGATCAACAGAGCCCTGCAACAGACTGGGAAGCGGGGTGAAGTGGGCGCCGATGCGTACATCGAGCTCAACATCGGCATGACTGTCACGATAAGTCAGCATCGCCGGAAGCAACCAATCGATGCAGGAATGACACTCGAGTGTGATGAACAAACGTCCGGCAGTGCCGACCACCATCCGTTCCAGATCGTCCTGAGCGGCCTCAATCTCCGGCAGAACCGTTTCTGCACACCTGAGCAGGCGTCGCCCCGCCGCCGTCAGCGTCAGGGGCCGACGATCGCGATTCACCAGTTGAATCTGCAGTTGGCGCTCAAGATCCTTGAGTAAGTGCGACAGGCCCGACTGGGTGCAATGCAGGCTCCGAGCCGCCGCCGTCAGCGATGGGTGGCGGGAGATGGCCGCAAGGGCGCGCAGGTGGTGCAGTTCAATCATGTCCGGGGCCCAATGATGGAAGAACCATGAGCGCGCCTCATTATTGCGGAGACGATGACCCTCTCGCATTCTGCTGGCGCCTCTAGAGGCCTCGGGAGAGGCTGGTGTCGTTCACCACTGCAACACCATGTTGAGCCTGTCCGAGAGTCCATCACGAGCGAGGCTCGAGTGCGGCGGCGTGGCTGAATGGCTGCAGCCATTTCTGCACAATCATTTTCTTCAGATGGGCGCCATGGCTTGGCAGGGCCTGCAGCTCATTGGACGTGGCATGGTGTGTTGTGACGTGGAGTTCCCCCGTGACAGACCCATCCGCTGGGACATTGAGGACCTGCCCCACCGGATCTCGTACGTACCGCTCCAGAAACTGGCCAGCTACCTGGATCAACGGCAGATGGACACAGAACTCCAGCTGCAACTGCAACGCACGCTGGTGACCTATGACGTGGCCACCGAGCTGATTGCACTGATGCTGGCAGCTGAGGAACCGACCTTCGTGCAGTTGCAACAAATGCGAATTCCACCAGCTGAGTGTTTTCATCAATTGCAGCGGCGGCGTGCTGAATTCTGCGTGGTGGCACCATGAGGAGACCAGCTGGCACAATCACCAGGTTTGATTTTAGGCTCAAGCCCTACATGGTGTGTCGTAATGATGTAGCTGCTTGGCAAGTCACTAACACCCTGGTGCCCTATTTCCTGCTCTGGTGGCTGTCCCTGAAGGCCGCTGCCATCTCCCTGTGGCTGTTGCCACCGCTGCTCGTGCTGCTGAGCTTTTTTTCGGTGGGTTGCTTTTCTCTGATGCACGACTGTGGTCACGATGTTCTGTTTCGTAGTCGCAGATTGAATCGTGCCTGCGGATTCCTGTTCGGCCTAATCAATGCGATGCCTCAACTGGCCTGGTCTCGAGACCATGCCTTTCATCACAAGACCAATGGGAATTGGGAGCTCTATCGCGGCGTAGCTGATTCTCACACGGTAGATGAATTTTTATCCAGCAGTGGCTTTCAGCATAAACTCTATGCTGGATTGCGCCATCCAGCCATGGCAATACCAGGTGGTTTCTACTACCTGGCGATCAAACCAAGGCTCGATCTGCTGCTGGGCCTGACTACCAGGTCCACGCTAAAACCATGGGCGAATAAAGCTGAATTCAACGACTTTGTTCTCAGCAATCTGATCACGTGCGCAGGTGCTCTGGCTCTGGGATGGTGGCTTGGATACGGTCCATTTCTGGGAATCTATGCCGCTGTTCTCGCCATGTCTGCGGCCATATTTATTGACATCTTTTTTGTACAATACATCTTCGAAAAAAGCTATGCCCGTAACAGCGAGAATTGGGAATATCTCGATGGTGCCCTCAAGGGCACAAGCTACCTCCAGCTTCCTGCCATCCTGAGATGGTTTACTGCTGACATTGGCTACCATAATATTCATCATCTTTCAGAGCGGATTCCCAATTATCAACTCAGGTTATGCCACGAAAGGAATCAGCATCTGTTGGCAGATGTACCCATCCTGAAGCTCAGTACGATGCTGGAATGTTCAAAGTTTCTGCTCTGGGACCCCAGCGTTGGCCACCTGGTCACGATAGCGAGCCTCAGTGACGGCAGAGCCGCTGAGGTCAGCCGTGATTCAGCGCAGGCGGTTCAGCAGCCGCGATCAGCCCAAGGCGCAGGCACTGAAGCCGGCTCAGCCGTTCCCGGGTCCGATGGATGAGCAGCCAAGCCTGAGCCAGTCAGGGGCTGAAGTCTGGGGATTCACTGCGGATGGAGCTGCTTCGCAGGACCTGCAACCTTTCCCAGGCGTCAAACTGGATGCAGAACAGCCGCTTTGGCCTCAGCCACCCGCCATGACCACCACCGCTACCCCTGCCAGCTTGAGTCAACCCTCAGCAGCCCCCCTAGTCGCCACCGTTGATTCAGCGGCTCCCTCCTTGCCGGTGACGATCCTCACGGGCTTCCTCGGTGCCGGCAAGACCACCCTGCTCAACCACATCCTCAGCAACCAGAGCGGGCTGAAGACCGCTGTTCTGGTCAATGAGTTTGGTGAAATCGGCATCGACAACGACCTGATCATCGCCACCGGCGAAGACATGGTGGAGCTCAGCAATGGCTGCATCTGCTGCTCGATCAACGGCGAGCTGTTGGAAGCGGTGGAGCGGATCCTCGAGCGCCCCGAACCTGTGGATTATCTGGTGGTGGAAACCACCGGCCTGGCTGATCCCCTGCCGGTGGCGATGACCTTCCTGGGCAGCGAGCTGCGCGACAGCACCCGCCTTGATTCGATCATCACCCTGATTGATGCCGAAAACTTCGAAGCCAGCAGCTTCGAGAGCGAAGTGGGCCGGGCCCAGGTGATCTACGGCGACATCTTGATGCTCAACAAGTGTGATCTGGTGCCGGAGCCCCAGCTGCAGCAGCTGGAGAGCCTGTTGCGCAACCTCAAGCCCGATGCCCGCATCCTGCGCTCGGTCAACGGAGACGTGGCCCTGCCGCTGCTGTTGAGCGTGGGCCTGTTCGAATCCGATCGGGTGGTGGCCACGGGCGACGCCCCCCCTGAACTCGACCACGGCGACTGTGACCATGACCACGGCCATTGCGCCCACGACGAAGGGCACGACCACAGCCACAGCCACTCCCACAGCCACTCCCACGACCACGACCACTCCAGAGGGTCCGCCGAGCATGCGGCCGACCACCTCGCCATCGAGGGCTTCACCTCACTCTCCTTCGCCAGCGAGGGGCCTTTCGCTCTGCGCAAGTTCCAGAACTTCCTCGACAATCAGCTGCCCACGGAGGTGTTCCGGGCCAAGGGCATCCTCTGGTTCAACGAGAGCGAGCGTCGTCATGTCTTTCACTTGGCCGGCAAGCGCTTCTCCATCGACGACAGCGACTGGACCGGAGAGCGCAAGAACCAGCTGGTGCTGATCGGCAAGGATCTCGATCACCAGCGCCTCCGACGCCAGCTTCAGGCCTGCGTCGCCAAGGATGCAGGCCGAGGATTTGCCTGAGGTGGACCAATCGCAGCATTGGCCACAGCAGGACCATGGAATCTGGCTAGGTTATGGCCACTCCGCGCCCGATCGATGGCCGAACTGCTGCTTGTCTCCAGCGTTCTCGCGCTGTTCGGTCTGGCCTTCTGGCTCACCACCAATTCTGACGACGACAACGGGGGCGGCGGCATGATGCAACCGGTCCTGGTCCCTGTTCGCGTGTCCCGATCCAGCGGCCGCTGAGCGCCAATAGTCTCCAGCCCCGCCTTCGAACTCCAATGAGCGTCCAACCCCAGCCACCGCTGCCCAACAGCAGCGGTGGTTTTTTGCATCTGAGGTTGCGGCTGAACTTCGACTGATTAACGCGGCTGATCCCGGGAATTGTCGATCCTGTCTGAAGCAGGGTCCCAAAGGGGTTGGGGCGGTTCTACGTTTGCCCAACGACACGAAGAGCCATTCCAGGCCGGTTCACAGCCAACCAGCCTGTCTTCTGATTCTTCGGATGAGTCCCTCTGCCGTGCAGATGTCCAGTGATGCCTCCACTCATGTCTGGACATTGTTCAAGTCTTCAACTCAAGCCCAACTCGGTGATACCGGCTGGAATGCCCTGGTTGATCAGCGATGGCTATGTTCGGCAGGTGACCTGGAATCAAGACGCCGAACTGATCACGCTGATGCTCTGGGGCCCCGGAGATCTCATCCTCGGTACCCAGGCAACATTTGAATGCCGCAATGAAATCAGCACGGTCTCCCATGCTTCGCTCGAGGGCCATGCGCCCACGGAAGCCGAACTCCTTGAAGCCCTCAAACGCCAGATCAGCCGCTCGATGGAGATCATGCGCATCAGCCGAATCCGTAAGGCCGATGACCGCCTGCTGACCATGTTGCGCTGGCTGGCCGCCCAGTTCGGTCGGGTGAACAGCCTGGGACACAGTCTCTCCCTGGAGGACATGAACCTGACCCATCAGGTGATCGCTGAACTAACCGGACTGACCCGGGTAACCGTCACCAAAAGCCTGAATAAGTACAAGACCCTCGGTCTGGCCACCTTGATCGCCCATGGTGATCTTCTGCTTCCCCATCGCCCGGAGGCAGGGCTTCAGGTCATGCCGATCTGCAGCCGGGAGTTCACTGCATCAGCCAGGGCTTCGGCCCGGCTCAGCTCCACATGATCGGGAGGCAACAGGCTATAGACCTTCAGGCTTTTGAGACGCTTGAGGGTACTGCCTACAGCTCCCACCACATAGACATTTCGCTCCTTCTCCAGAGCTTCCTTGACGGCATTCTCCAGGGCCAGGGAGGCCGTAACACCCATGTGCGAAACCTCACTGAGATCGAACACAATCGACTCACACTCCTGGATGGCATTGTGCTCGCGGGAGATGGTCTTGGCCAGACCGAAGATCATTGGTCCAATCAACTGGAACAGCAACACCTTGCCGCCTCCCTGATCCAGCAGAGCCTTCTCGTTCTCCGGCAGGTTGAGATCGTCGTCGGCAGTGCTGATCGCCTTCACCGACCTGGTTTCCAGCGTGCTCATCTTCTCAATCGTGAGGATGTTCGCCACGAAGATGCCCACCCCCACCGCCGCGATCAGATCCACCAGCACGGTGAGCAGGATCACGCCATACATGATCACCGCCCCCTTGATCGAGACGTGGTGAGCGCGGCGGAGGAAGCTCCAGTCGATGATGTCGATACCCACCTTGAGGGCAATGCCAGCCAGCACAGCCATCGGAATCGAAGCGGCCAGACCCGAGGCCCCCAGAATCACCACCATCAGCACAAGGGCGCGGGTGATGCCGGAGAGAGCGGACCTTCCTCCAGCCTGAATGTTCACCACGGTGCCCATGGTGGCGCCGGCGCCGGCGATGCCACCGAACAGACCGGAAACGATGTTACCGAGACCCTGACCGATCAGCTCCTTGTCGGAGTTGTGTTCGGTGCGGGTGATGCTGTCGGCCACCACAGCGGTGAGCAGGGCATCGATGCAACCCAGCAGACCGAGGACCAGGGCATCGACCACCATCAGCTGGAACAGGCCCGGCTCGAAGTGGGGCACCACCAGCTGGGGAAAGCCGCTGGGAATCTCACCGATGCGCCGGATCCCTTCCACCTCAGGGCCGTTGCCGCCATTGAGCAGTGTGAGCGAGAGCACGGTGCCGATCACCAGCGCCACCAACTGGGGAGGCGCAAAACGCTTCACCTGGGAGGGCGTGAACCAGATGATCGCCACAGTCACCACCGCCAGGATCACCTCCGGCAGCCGAGCGGCGGCGATCAGCTGGGGCAGGGCCGTGAGCGTGCCCATCACCCCGCCCTTGGGAATGGCCTGTCCCAGGAAGGGCCCGAACTGAAGGATGATCAGGATGAAACCGATGCCGGACATGAAGCCCGAGATCACCGTGTAGGGCATCATCGTGATGTAGCGGCCCAGCTTCAGATAGCCGAAGACGATCTGAAAGACCCCCGCCAACATCACCACGGTGAAGGCCATGGCCATGCCCTGTTCAGGACTGGAGGCCTTCGCCGTCAGGCTGGCGATCACCGTTGTCATCACCACCGCCATCGGACCGGTG